>JBIIQA010000150.1:0-3797 GCA_044342355.1 Miltoncostaeaceae bacterium
GCGGTGGAGGGCATCGGCCACTACGGCAACTGCATCGGCATCCCCAACGTGGGTGGCGAGGTGCAGTTCGACGCCCGCTATGAGGACTCGTGCCTGGTGAACGCCATGTGCGTGGGCGTGGTGCCGCACGACAAGATCCTGAGCTGCGCGGCCAAGGGCGTGGGCAACCGCTTGGTGCTGATCGGCAACCGCACCGGCCGCGACGGCATCGGCGGCGCCAGCGTGCTGGCCAGCGCCGAGCTGGGTGATGACGACGCCGACAAGCGGCCGAGCGTGCAGGTGGGCGACCCCTTCACCGAGCGCAAGCTGATGGACCTCTGCCAGGCGCTGAACGACGCCGAACTGCTGGTGGCGCTGCAGGACCTCGGTGCCGCCGGGCTCACCTCCGCCGCGAGTGAAATGGCCAGCCGGGGCGGCGTGGGCCTGTCCATCGATCTGGACCGCGTGCCCCTGCGCGAGGAGGGCCTCGCGCCCGGCGAGGTACTGGTAAGCGAGAGCCAGGAGCGCATGCTGGCCGTGGTGGAGCCCGGCATGCTCGACGCCGTGGTGGAGATGGCGCGTCGCCACGAGCTGGACGCCACCGACATCGGCGAGGTCACCGGCACCGGCGAGCTCGAGGCGCTGTGGCGCGGCGAGGAGGTTGTGCGCATCCCGTCGCTCTTCCTCACCGATGACGTGCCCTTCTATGAGGTGCCGCGCGACGCCGCGCCCGCGCCCGTGGCCGTTGACCTGGCTTCCATCCCGGAGCCCGACGACCTCGCGGCCACATGGCTGGCCCTCATGGCCGAGCCCAACATCGCGAGCAAGCGCTGGGTGTTCGAGCAGTACGACCAGCTGGTGGGGGCGGGCACCATGCAGCGGCCGGGCGGCGACGCGGGAGTGGTGCGCATTCCGGGCACCGACCGGGCCATCGCGGTAACGCTCGACTGCGCCGAGTGGCACACCGAGATCGACCCCTACGCCGGTGGCATGGCGTCGGTGCTCGAGGCCGCGCGCAACGTGGCCTGCACTGGTGCCGTGCCCATCGCGGCCACCGACTGCCTCAACTACGCCAACCCCGAGAAGGGCAGCACGGGGTGGCGCCTTGCCGAAAGCATCCGCGGCATGGCCGACGCGCTCACGGCGATCGAGGCGCCCATCGTGAGCGGCAACGTGTCGCTCTACAACGAGAGCCCGCGCGGGCCCATCTTCCCCACGCCCGTGGTGGGCATCGTGGGCTTGCTTGATGACGCATCCACCAGCGTCGGCAGTGCGTTCGGCCGGCATGACGACGCCATCCTCCTCATCGGCCATGGCGAGCCGCGGGTGGATGCCAGCCGCTATCTGGGCCGCTGCGAGGGAGCACCTCCCACGCCCGACCCGCCGAAGGATGCCGCGCTGTTCCGCCTGCTGGCAACGTGCGCCCGCCAGCGGCTCCTCACCAGCGCACATGACGTGAGCGAGGGCGGCCTGGCCGTGGCGCTCGCCGAGAGCGCCATCGCAGGCGGCATCGGCGCGGCCGTGGCCATCCCCTCGGGGCGCCGTGCCGATGAGGCAATGTTCGGCGAGGGCGCGGCGTGGGTCATCGCCTCGTGCCCCCCCGCGCATGTCGCCGATGTCATGGCGCTGGCCGGCGGTGGCGTGGAGGTGATGCAGATCGGCGTGGTGGGCGGCGACGACGTGGTGGTGGATGCCGGGGGGTCTGTGGCCCGGGTGCCGCTTCGCGATCTGGCCCGGGTGTGGGAAGGTTCGATCCCCGAGGCGTTGGAGGCGACGTGACCCGGCCCATGGACCCGCTCGACGGGGACCATCCCAACGAGGAGTGCGGAGTATTCGGGGTCGTCGCCCCGGATCGCGACGTGGCACGCGTGTGCTTCTTCGGCCTTCACGCCCTGCAGCACCGCGGCCAGGAGAGCGCGGGAATCGCGGTGAGCGACGGCACGCACATCATCGTGCAGCGCGAGCTCGGCCTGGTCTCGTCGGTGTTCGACGAACCATCGCTGCGCAGCCTCACCGGCGACAGCGCAATCGGCCACGTGCGGTACTCGACCACCGGCAAGAACAAGTGGGACAACGCCCAGCCCGTGGCCATGCCCCGCGGCGACGGCCTGGTGGCGCTGGGCCACAACGGCAACCTCACCAACAGCGATGCCCTGCGCCGGCGCGTGAACGACCTGGGTCATGAGCTTCGCGCCACCACCGACAGCGAGCTCATCACGGCGCTGATCGCGCACGAGACCGGAAGCCTCCTCGACGCCGTGTGCCGCGTGATGCCCCTCCTGCAGGGCGCCTATTCGATCGTCACCCTCACCGAGGACGAGTTGGTGGCCTTCCGCGACCCCAACGGCGTGCGCCCGCTGGTGCTCGGCCGGCTCGATGACGGCTGGGTGGTGGCGTCGGAGACCTGCGCCCTCGACCAGGTGGGAGCCACCTTCGAGCGCGAGGTGCATGCCGGGGAAGCCGTGCGCATCACCGCATCGGGCGTGGAGAGCCGTCAGGCCATGCCTGCCACCGCGCGCTCCCTGTGCATCTTCGAGGCCATTTACTTCGCGCGGCCCGACAGCGTGCTTGACGGCCAGACGGTGTGGCAGTCACGGCACGACATGGGTATCCATCTGGCGCGCGAGGCATGCCCCGAGGCCGACATGGTGGTGGGCCTTCCCGACTCGGGCACACCCGCCGCCATCGGGTTCGCGCAGGAGTCGGGAATCCCCTACTCCGAGGCCGTGGTGCGAAACCGTTACGTGGGCCGCTCGTTCATCCAGCCCGACCAGGAGCTGCGCGCCAACGGCGTGAAGCTCAAGTTCAATCCTCTCGAGAGCGTGATCACCGGCAAGCGCCTCGTGGTGGTGGACGACTCGATCGTGCGCGGCACCACCACCCGCCGCACCGTGCAGATGCTGAAGGATGCCGGCGCCACCGAGGTGCACCTGCGCATCTCATCCCCGCCCATCACATGGCCGTGCTTCTACGGAATCGACATGGCCGACCGCGACGAGTTGATCGCCGTGGGCCAGACCGAGGAGCAGATCGCCGCCGCCGTGGGCGCCGACAGCCTTCACTACCTCACTCTCGACGGGCTGCAGCGAGCCATGGGCCGGCCAGCCGACGGCTACTGCCGCGCCTGTTTCACGGGGGCGTATCCCATCCCGGTGCCCGACGCATCGGGCAAGGAACGCTTCGAGGCAGCCGCGGGCGCCGCCCCCACCCGGTAGCCTCGCGCACGTGAGCGACCGGGGCATCTCCTACGACGACGCGGGCGTCAACCTCGACGCCGCGCGGGTGCTGACCGAGGGCATCCGCGATCTGGTGCATGGTGGCACCACCGGGTTCGCCGGCACTCTCCCCATGCCCCCCATGCGCGATGGCGTGCTGGTGGCGTGCACCGACGGAGTGGGCACCAAGGTGCTCCTCGCCCGCCAGATGGGCGACGTCTCCGGGTTGGGCCAGGACCTGGTGGCCATGAGCGTCAATGACCTCGTGTGCACCGGGGCGACGCCGCTGTTCTTCCTCGACTACCTCGCCGTCGGCACGCTCGATCCGGACGAGGCAACCACCATCGTCAGCGCGATACGCACGGCATGCCTCGACAGCGGATGCGTACTGCTGGGCGGCGAGACCGCGGAGATGCCCGGGCTCTATGCCGACGGGCACTTCGACATGGCGGGGTTCGCGGTGGGTGCCGTGGAGCGTGCCGAGATGCTCGGCCCCGACCGCGTGGTGCAGGGCGATGTCATCGTGGGTATCGAGAGCAGCGGAATACACAGCAATGGCTACTCGCTGGTGCGGCACCTCGTGGACAGCGGCGCAGTCGCGCC
>JBIIQA010000152.1:0-3789 GCA_044342355.1 Miltoncostaeaceae bacterium
TGAGGGTGCGGGTGCGCATCGGCGCCGACGATGTGTGCCGGGCCTGCCCGTCGCTCGCGGCGGACGGATGTGAGCGGTACGGGCAGTCCGTCGTACGCCAGGATGCCCGCGTGGCCGAGGTCATCGGTGTCTCGCACGGCGATGAGATGGAGTGGGAGTCGCTGCGGGCCCGCGTGCGCGAGTCCGTGGCGCCCGGCGACCTCGCCGATCTGTGCGGCGGGTGCCCATGGCTGGGGTACGGGGTATGCGCGGAGGGCATTGCCGAGCTGCAGGCGGGGCTCCCCCTGCGCGGCGCGCCCCCCGGCTGACGCGGGCCGCACCACTCCGGGACACCGTTCTCGTGCAATGCGGTCGCCGTACCGGTAACTTCCCCCACCGGTAAGACGGCGGCCCACGTGAAGGGTCGCGCGACCAAGGTTCCGGTCGATGCCGGGGCGGTCCCGATACCCGCGGGTTCGGTGGCCGTCATCGTCACGCCCTGATCCAAGAAGACGCCTCTGGGAGGACAAGGAATGGCCGAGGGAACGCCCGACGTCAAGGAAGCACGCCGGATGCTGGGGAAGGGCATCTGCATCGCAGGTGTTGGTGAGACGGAGCAGGGCATCATCAGCGATCGAGGCTCCTTCGAGCTTCTCGCCGAGGTGACGAAGACCACGCTCGAGGATGCCGGCCTCGAGCTCAAGGACGTCGACGGCATCGTCACGGCGTTCTCGTTCGTGGAGTCCACGCTGATGCACTCCACGACGCTCGCCGACTACATGGGCATGAAGCCCGGCTACTTCGCATCGGTCGCCGTCGGTGGCGCCACTGCGCCGCTCATGGCCGTGCAGGCCGCCCTCGCGATCGACGCCGGCCTCGCTGAGACCGTCCTGTGCGTGCGCGGCGACAACACCCGCTCGGGCATCTCCTCGTCGGGCATGATCGCCATGGCCCGCGAGATGAGCCACGGCGCCTACGAGGCCCCGTTCGGCCTGACCACCATCGGTGGATACGGCCTTCTGGCCCAGCGCTACATGTACGAGCACGACATCCCGCAGGAGGCCCTGGCCGCCGTCGTCGCCACGCAGTCCGAGCACGCCGCCCTCAAGTGGAACGCCATGCTCCGTGAGCCCGTGACCGTCGAGGACGTCATGAACGACCGGTGGATCGCCACCCCGTTCCACGCCATGGACTGCTCGCTCGTGAGCGACGGCGCCGCCGCCTTCATCGTCACGACCGAGGCCCGCGCCAAGAACATGAGGAAGAAGCCCGTCTACATCACCGGTATCGGTGAGGGCTTCTCGCACCAGTACATCTCCGAGGCCGAGTCGGTCGCCTCGGTCCGCGACGGCCTCGGCCGCGCCGGACGTCGCGCCATGGAGGTCGCCGGCATCACGCCGCAGGACCTCGACGTGGCCGAGATCTACGACTCGTTCTCGTTCACCCCGCTGATCGCGCTCGAGGGCTTCGGCGTCTGCGGTCCCGGCGAGGCCGGCGACTGGGTGCTCGAGGGCAACGCCAAGCTCGGCGGCAAGCTCCCCATGAACACCCACGGCGGTCTCATCCGCCAGGCGCACCTGGGCGCCATGCACCACATCGTCGAGGCAGTGCTTCAGCTGCGCGGCGAGGCCGACGACTCGGCGAACACCGAGTACAACGGCGGCAACCACCAGGTGCCGGACGCCAAGCTCGCCATCACGAACGGCTCGGGCGGCATCCTCGCGGCCACGAGCGCGCTGGTCCTGTCCAGCGAGCCCCCGTCGGCAGCGTAAGAACGCTCACGACCGAGACGAACGAGGAGAACCGAGAGATGTCCGAGAAGCCCGCCTACAACAAGCCGCTGCCCGACCTGCGCCCCGAGGACAAGACGTTCTGGGACGCACTCAAGGAGCACCGCTTCATCATTCCGTGTGATGACAAGGGCAACGCGTTCTGGTACCCGCGCAAGTACGCGCCGGGCACCCTGAGCGAGACCAGCTGGATGGACGCGTCCGGTAACGGCACCGTCTACACCTACTCGACCCACTTCATCGGGCCGAGCAAGGCCTACAAGGGCGACCCGCCGCACATCGTGGCGCTGATCGACCTCGAGGAAGGCCCGCGCATGATGACGATCCTCGTCAAGGACGAGGAGGGCTACCCCTCCCTCGACGCCGAGGACGTCACGATCGGCATGAAGGTCAAGATTGTGTTCGATGACGTGACCGACGAGGTCACCATGCCCAGGTTCACCCCCGCCGGCTGAGCCGAGCGGACCCCGACAAGCGGACGAGGAGATAACGGCGATGGCCGAGTGGAGCGATTGGTATGCGAAGGAGGACCCGACGAACTGGGTTCTCGCGAAGGTCCTCCGGGATCGGGCGGAAGCCCACCCGGACCGCGACCTGCTGAAGTTCGCCGACAAGCCGTGGGTCAGCTACGGCGAGATCAACGCGCGGTCCAACCGCATTGCCAACGCTCTCCTCGCCCGTGGCGTGGAGAAGGGCGAGTCGGTCAGCGTCATGCTGCCGAACTGCGAGGAGTTCCTGCCGATCTGGTTCGGCATCCTCAAGGCCGGCGGCGTCATGTCGTCGATCAACACCGCCTACAAGGGCGACTTCCTCTCCTGGACCATCAACCTGGTCGAGGCGAAGAAGCTCTTCATCTCCGACGTCTTCCTCGACCGCCTCGACTTCATCGTGAAGGAGCTCCCGCTCCTCGAGCACGTCATCGTGATGAAGACCGGCAAGCAGGAGGGCCCGGACCCGTCGCTCAAGTGGGAGCCCCTCGAGGCACTCATGGACGCATCGGACTCCGAGCCCGACGGCGTGGAGTACTCGTGGGTCGATGACGCCCGCATCATGTTCACCTCGGGCACCACGGGTCGCTCGAAGGGCGTCATCAAGCAGAACGCGGCCGACTACTTCTCGGCCCGCGGCCTCATGGAGGTCGTGAGCAAGACCGCCGGCCGCTCCATCGAGGAGCTCGCCGACGACACGTTCTTCTCGTGCCTGCCGCTGTTCCACAGCAACGCCCAGGTGCTGTCGGGCTACCCCGCCCTCGTGGCCGGCGCCCGTATCGCCTACGTGGAGCGCTTCTCGTCGAGCCAGTTCTGGCAGCAGGTCATTGACGCCGAGGCCACCATCTTCAACTCCATCGGCGCGGTGTCGTACTTCATCTGGAACATCCCGCCGTCGGACCTCGACAAGGCGCACAAGGTGCACACCGTGTTCGCCGCGCCGACGCCGAAGGACATCTACTACGAGTTCCAGGAGCGCTTCGGCGTCAAGTTCATCGAGGGCTACGGCCTCACCGAGACCGGAATGGCCACCTACATGGACCCCACGCGGGACCCGGTCCCCGGTTCCATCGGCGTCGCCAACCCCGGCTACGAGGTATTCGTGGTCGAGCCCGGTACCGACCGCCCGCTCCCGGCCGACACGCCGGGTGAGATCGTGGTCGACATGAAGATCCCGAACATCGTCATGCGCGCCTACTACGGCATGCCCGAGAAGACGGCGGAGGACTTCAAGAACCTGAAGCTCCACACCGGCGACCTCGGCCGCATGGACGAGGACGGCTACATCTACTTCATGGACCGCGTGAAGGACTACATCCGTCGCCGCGGCGAGAACGTGTCGTCGATGGAAGTGGAGCGCCAGATCTCCGAGCACCCCAACGTCAGGGAGGCCGCCGCCATCGGTGTGAAGGCCGGCGAGGGTGCGTCGTCGGAGGACGAGATCATGATCGTCTGCGTCGCCGAGGGCGACACGCCCGACATGGTCGAGCTCACCGAGTTCATGGCCGAGCGCATGCCGTACTTCATGGTTC
>JBIIQA010000151.1:0-3789 GCA_044342355.1 Miltoncostaeaceae bacterium
GCGATGGCCGGGAGGTTGGGCACGGTGTACCCATCGAGCCGGCCGCGCGGCGGCGTGAGCTTGAGGGTGAACCGCGCCTTGAGGGCCTTCGAGCTGCGGCCCTGGGAGTCACGCCCGGTGATCGCCACCGTGTACGCGCCGGGGGCGAGTTGGTAGCCCTGGTCATTGACGGCCTGCACGAGGAACCACACTGCGCCCTGCGGATGGTCCGCGGCGCTCGTGATGGTGCGGACGACCTTCTTGCCCTTGACGCTCGTGATCTTCACCGTGACCGTGATGGGGCCCGCGGACCTCATGCCGAGCATGAAGCGGGCGTGGCCCTGCTGCGACGTGACCACCTTGCTCAGCCGGAGTGCGGTGAGCCTGGGTGGACCCGCGTACGCGGGGGTCGTGGTCGTTGTGGTCGCACCCGTGGTGGCGGGCGTCGAACCACTTGTCGTCGTCCCCTGCGATTGCTGAGCGATGGCCCACGTCGGTGAGGCCAGGGCAGCAACCATAAGGGGGACAGCCATCAGGGCTGATCGGCGCATGGCGATGACCATACCAGCCCTTGATAGCGTCGCCGGGTATGGAGGTTCCGCGGCCCACACTCGAGGTTCTGGAGCGCACCCGGAGGGGTGAACCCGTCAGTTCAGCCGACGTGGCTGCCCTCGTGGGAGCGTGGGCGACGGGCGCGGCGTCCGATTCCCAGATGGCTGCGTGGTGCGCCACCGCGGGGCTCCGCGGCATCCCCTATGAGGCATCCCATGCGGTGGTCCGGGCTCTGCTCGTAAGTGGCGACCGCCTTGAGATGGGTGGCCTCGGCCCGACGGTGGACATCCGGACCACGGGCGGCGTCGGTGACTCGGCCCTCGTGCTGGCCGCGTCGGCCATCGCCGCGGCCGGTGGCGCGATCGTGGCGTCCACGGGCAACCGCTCGATCGCGCAGGTGGGGGGAGTCCTCGATGCCGTCGCGGCCATTCCGGGCGTGCGTGCGGAGATGAGCGTGGAGGATTACGTGGTGCAGGCCCGCGATGCCGGAATGGTCATCGCCGAGCCGGGTGAGCGCCTGGTGCCCGACGAGCGGCGGCTCGCGCGCCTGCGCGACGCCACGGCGACGGCGGATGGCGATGTGCTTGTGGCCGCTGCCGCCGCCGCGCGTGCCATCAGCGGAGGGGCGGCCGTGATCGCCGTGGATGTGGCGGCGGGCTCCGGGGGGCTCCTGCCCGACCTCGAGCACGCGCGGGCCTCCGCAGAGCTCATCGGGCGCCTTGGTGGGGAGTGGAATCGCACCGTGGTGGCGGCACCCGTCCTGCGGGGTTTCCCCCTGGCCGGCGTCGCCGGGCACGCCCTGGAGGTGCGCGCGGCCTTCGAGGTGCTTCGCGGCGGCGGGGACCCCGGTCTCGCCGCCGAGGCGGTGCGACTTGCGGCGTCGTCCCTCGGCGCCGTGGGGCTCGATGGCAGCGAGTCCGCCGCCGTCGCGCTCCTGAGCGACGGCCGGGCCGCAGCGGCGGCGGAGCGATGGATTTCCGCGCAGGGCGGTGACCCCACCGTGGTGGGCCACCCGGGGTTGCTGCCGCAGTCCCGTCAGCGTGTGCCGGTGCCGGCCGCGCACGCGGGCGAGGTGCAGGGTGTGGACGCAGGAATCGTGGGTGCGGCGGCCCGCTGGCTGGGTGCAGGCCGACTTGACCCTGAGCAGGTGATCGACCCGGCCGTCGGCGTCGAGGTGATCGTGCGCCCCGGGGAGGTCGTCGCCGAGGGCGACGTGGTGTGCATCGTGCACGCGTCCGACGACTGGCTCGCAGGTCGCGCAGTGGAGATGCTGGCGCCGGCTGTGACCATCGCGCGCTGATGCCCGAGCTCCCGGAGGTCGAGACCATCCGGCGGCAGTTGGCCGGGCATGTGGTGGGCCGCACGATTGCCGGCGCGCGGGTCATCGATCCCCTGCTGGTCGATCCCGAGAATCCGGACGTCTTCGTCGACACTCTTCGGGGACGCCGCATCGAGGAGGTCCGGCGCACCGGCAAGTACCTGATCATCGAACTGGATGGCGGGGAGGCCCTCGCCCTCCACCTGAGGATGACGGGCCAGCTGCTCTGGACGCCCGCCCCGCCATCCCCTGCCACGCCCTATGCCCGCGCGACGATCGCCATCGACGACGGCGCGGTCATCACCTTCGCCGACCCGCGCCGCTTCGGGCGTGCCTGGTTCCTGCCCGCGGGGCGGGCGGCGCGTGCGCGGGCATGGGCAGGGCGCACCGGCGTCGATGCCATGTCGCCGTCGTTCACCGCGCAGTCCCTGGGGCTGTCGCTCGCGCGACGCACGGCGGCCATCAAGGCACTGATCCTCGACCAGCGGATCGTGGCGGGTGTCGGGAACATCTACGCGGATGAGGCACTGTTCCGCGCCCGAATCCATCCGCTGCAGCCGGGTGGCTCACTGACCGATGCGGACGTGCGAAGGCTCCACCGGGCCATTCGCGACCGCCTTCGAATGGGTATCGCTGTCGGCGGGGCCTCCTTCGACCGGTACCGTGACGCCCACGGTGGACGCGGGGGTATGCAGGACCTCTTCCTCGTCCACCGGCGGCGGGGCGAGCCCTGTCCGCGATGCCGCACAATCATCGAAAAGGGCGTGGTGGCGCAGCGGGGCACGTACTGGTGCCCGCGCTGCCAGACGGCGCCCGGGGAGACCGCATGCTGACCGACGTCGCGGGGATTCGGGTCGGACACTGGACGGACACCACTGCGGGGACCGGCTGCACCGCCATCATCCTGCCGCCGGGGACAACCGGCGGGGTGGACGTGCGCGGGGGCGGGCCGGCGTCCCGCGAGACCGACCTGCTGCGTCCCGAGGCGACCGTGCCGATCGTCTCGGCGATCGTCCTCACCGGGGGCAGCGCGTTTGGCCTCGATGCGGCAGGTGGGGTCATGTCCTGGTGTGAGGAGCAGGGCCTCGGTGTGGATACCGGCATCGCCGTGGTGCCCATCGTGGCGGCCGCCGCGCTGTTCGACCTCGGTATCACGGGCAATACGCGTCGTCCGGGTGCCGCCGAGGGGCGTCGTGCCGCCGAGAGCGCCTCAGATGGCCCGCATGCGGTTGGCAGCGTGGGAGCCGGCACCGGGGCGACCGTGGGCAAGTGTCACGGTCGTGATCACTGGTGCAAGGGGGGTATCGGGACGGCCAGCATCCGGCTCCGGGGTGGTGCGACGGTCTCCGCGCTGGTGGCCGTGAATGCCTTCGGGGACGTGATTGACGAGGACGGTTCGGTCCTGGCCGGCGCGTGGGAGGACGGCGCGTTCGTCGATGCCCGGCGGGCCCTGCTCGAGGATGAGCCGCGCCACCATCGCCTCTCCGACATGGGAAACACCACGCTCGCGGTGGTGGCCACCGACGCCCGGCTCGACAAGGCCCGCTGCACGCAGGTGGCGCGGCAGGCGCATTCGGGCCTCGCGCGGGCCATCGCGCCCTATGGGACATCCCTCGACGGGGACATCGCGTTCGCGGTGGCCACGGGCACGCACGAGGCCTCGAACCCGATCATCGTGGGGGTTGCCGCCGCAGAGGTTGCCGCGCGGGCGGTGCGTGGCGCGGTGATGGCCGCGACGTCGGTGCGTGGAGTGCCCACCGCCGCGGAGCGACGGGGCTAGTCGGCGAGAAGGGTGGCCAGCTCGCCGCTCCTGTCGAGCGCGGAGAGCTGGTCGAAGCCACCGATGTTCGTCCCGTCGATGAGGATCTGCGGAAACGTGTAGCCACCCGTCTCGGCCACGAGCCTGTTCCGGGCGTCATCGTCGGTACGCGAGATCATGA
>JBIIQA010000153.1:0-3785 GCA_044342355.1 Miltoncostaeaceae bacterium
TCCATCACGGCCACGCCCTGCCCCGCGGCCACGCGGCGCAGTTCCGGCAGGCTTACCTGTGCCCCCGGGCGCATGGCGCCGAGGATGATGGGCACTCGCAGCTCGCAGCGCTGCGGCGGTGAGGGCTCCACGCCCTCGATCGGCGGCCTGCGGCCGAGCACGACGCGCGTGGAGAAGTGCTCCACCTCGCGTTCGCGATCGATGGCCGGGTTGGTGACCACCGCCACCGTCTCCTGCAGGTAGTCGGAGATGGGGAGGGCGACGGGCGAGAGCGGTCCGAGCGGGCCATCCCAGCCCAGCGAGCCGATGGGCTCGGCGCCGCGGTCGGCGTGGAACTGCACCTGCTGCTTGTCACCGTCGATCCAGCCGGCGGATGCGAGCAGATCGGCGAGCGGGGTCTCCTGCACGTCGCCGGACGGGATGGCATCGTTCCAGCCGTTGGCCACCGGCTCGAGGCCACCGGCCAGACGAGCCCGCGCCTCGGCGTGCGGCAGCCCACCGCGGGCGCTCGCACGGGCATGCACCTCGCGCTGGACCTCGGGGTAGGTGAGCACCTGCGGGACATCCTGCGCGTCGGAGACCAGCGCCACCTTCTCGCCGGGGGCGAGGGGGCGGGGGTCGGAGGTGAGCTCGTGCACGGGGATGATCCCGGGCTCGGAGGAGGCCACGTAGAGGTCCTCGGTCTCCACCCACCACAACGGGCGCAGGCCAAGGGCATCCACCGAGAACACCATCTCGTCGTACGCGCGGGCGGCGAGCGCCACGGGTCCCTGGGCGTACGGCCCCCAGGCCTCGCGGTAGTGCACGTAGAGGTCCTGCAGGTCGTTGGGCAGACGGTGTACCTCGCCGAGGATCGGCGGGAACGCGAACTCCACGGCCTCGAGCAGCGAGAGGCGCTTCTCGAAGATGAGGCCCTCGAGAAGGCGGTTGAGGTCCTGGGAATCAGAGCCGTCGCGGGTGATGGGCAGGCCGAGCTGGCGGCACTGCTCGCGCAACTGCGCGATGGTGTTGATCTCCCCGTTGTGTCCGAGGATGGCGAACGGCTGCACGCGGCTGAAGGTCGGGTATGTGTTGGTGGAGTACCGGTTGTGCGCGATGACCCGCGATGACCCGAATGCCGGGTCGGCAAGCTCGGGGTAGAACGCGGGCAGCACCATGGGCTGGCCCAGAACCTTGTAGACGCAGTCGTTGGCGGAGAACGACGCCACGTGGCACGTGAGGTCCTGCTCGATGGCCACCATGGCGCGGTAGCAGTCGCGCGAGGCCGTGCCGGCGTCACCGGCGAGCAGCGCAAGCTGCCAGAACACCGGGGGGTTCTCAGCCGCGCGGGGCCCGAGGGCGGAGCGGTCGATGTCACCCTCCCGGCTGAGGAGGACCTCGAACCCGTGCAGGCGCGAGATGTCGATGAGGCGGGGGAGCTCGCGGTCTGCTTCGTCCGCACCCTCGAAGAAGACGTGCGCGATGACGAACCGGGGGTCGTCGGCCAGTGCCGCGTCGAGTCCCTGCTCCACGAGGCGACCTGCCCAGAGCGGGCGCGGGATGTCCACCTGCAGGCCGGACCCATCACCCTCGCCATCGACGCTGCCGGCCCGGTGCACCATCATGTCGAGGCCGATCAGCGCGCGCTCGATCACGTCGTGGCTGGGCTTGCCATCGCGTGTTGCGAAGGCCGCGAGGGCGCAGGCGTCATGCTCCTTCAGCTCGGGAAGGCCGGGGGGAGGGGTCGTCGCGAACGGCGCAGGCGTCGTCGTCAAATGAGGCCTCTCAGGTGAAGTCGAAGGGACCGTCGCGGGACCGTGCAACGGCGAGCCGAGTGGGTAGTCAAGCCGCGCGGAACCCCCCTGTCAACGGGCCGCTTGCCCCTATCGCTCGGGGACCGACGGCACCTGCACCCCGGGCGCGGCGAGATACGATGCCCGCACGTGATCGATGACCCTCGCGAAGACACGATTTCGGAGCCCCGGTGCCACTGGCACCCGGACCGCGAGACCCTCCTCTCGTGCTCCTCGTGCGGAACCCCGATCTGCCCCGACTGCGCCCGCACCGTCGCCGTGGGCCAGAAATGCCCCGACTGCGCGGGTGGTCCGAAGGCGGGATCTGTGGCACGCCGCGCGAAGGGCCTTGACCTGGGTATGCGCACCGGCGGGGCACCGGTCACGGTCGGCATCATCGCGATCTGCGTGGCCATTGCCCTGATCGAACTGGCGCAGGGCGTAACCCTCTCGGGCGCCGGGGCGGGAATCGCTGTCGACCTCGGGCTGTTCGGCCCCTTTATCGCTGACGGCCAGTGGTACCGGATCATCACCTCGGCCTTCGTGCACGCGGGCCTGATCCATCTGATCTTCAACATGATCGTGCTGTGGTGGCTTGGCGGCGCGCTCGAGCGCTATGCGGGCTCACTCCGATTCAGCGGCATCTACCTCGCCAGCGTGATCTGGGGCGCCTTCGGTGCGCTGCTCTTCGCGCCGGACGCACTCACGGTGGGCGCATCCGGGGGCATTTACGGCCTCATGGCCGCGCTCCTCGTGCTGGAGAGGCAGCAGGGCATCGCCCTGCTCGGCTCGAGCGTGGGCATCTTCCTGCTCCTCAACCTGGGCATCACGTTCGTGATCCCCGGCATCTCCATCGGAGGGCACCTGGGCGGCCTTGTGGGCGGCTTCCTCGCGGCGCTGGTGCTGTCGGGGCTCGGTCGCGGGCACATGGCCTACGGACGCCTTGCCCCGGCGATCATGACCGGCATGGCGCTGGTGCTTGCCGGTGGATTCGCTCTCGCGGTGGTCGTGTCCTAGGGCGTCAGGCGGGGAGGAGGAGGTGGGCCTCCTCGATGAAGGCGGCGGTGAGGGCCACCGCGGCCTCGATGTCATCGGGGTGGCAGGCCTCGACGCTCGTGTGCACATATCGCGTGGGGATGGAGATGCAGCCGGCGATGGCGCCCCGCCCGGTCATCTGAAGGCTCGCGGTGTCGGTGCCGCCCTTGTTCGACACGTGCAGCTGATGCGGGATATCGCGTTGTCCGGCGAGGTCCACCAGGAGGCTCACGAGACCCGGGTGGCCAATGGCGCTCGCGTCCATCACGCGGATCGCGACCCCCTCGCCAAGGCGCGTCGACGGCCCCGACGACGGTGTGCCCGGTCCGTCGTCGGCAGGGCAGGTGTCGATGGCAACGGCGACGTCGGGGGCGATGCGGTGCGCGGCCGTGCGTGCGCCGCGAAGCCCCACCTCCTCCTGCGCGGTTGCGGTGGCGTGCACCTCCATGCGCGACGGCCCGGCGGTGCGCAGGCCCTCGAGCATCACGTACACGCCCACGCGGTCATCAAGTGCCTTGCCGGTGACGAGATCGCCGATCGGGGTGAGTTCGCGGATGCGGGTGGCCACATCGCCCGCGCGCACCAGGTCCTTCGCCCGCTCGCCGGGGAGTCCGAGGTCGATCGCCATGTCCTCCATCTTCGGGGCCTTCCCGCGGGCGGCCTCATCGAGGAGGTGCACAGGGGTGGAGCCAACGACGCCGACGAGGTCCTCGCGGCCGTGCACGAGCACCCGCTGGCCGACGAGCGTGCGCGCATCCCACCCCCCGAGGGGTATGAACCGGAGAAAGCCACGGTCATCGACGTGCGTGACCATGAGGCCGATCTCGTCCATGTGGGCCGCGATCATGAGGCGCCCGGCCGCGTCGCCCGCGGGCATGCGCACGCCATCGATACAGCCCATGGCAAGGTCATCGACCCGGTCGGTGGATGCGTGCAGGCGCGCACGCACGATCTCCCGCACGCGGTCCTCGCTGCCCG
>JBIIQA010000154.1:0-3760 GCA_044342355.1 Miltoncostaeaceae bacterium
GGATCATCGAGGCCACCGGCGCCCCGATCGAGTGGGAGGAGCGCCACGCAGGCGAGCGCGTCTTCCTCGAGGGTCAGGCCTCGGGGGTCCGCCAGGACACCATCGAGTCGATCCGCAAGACGCGCGTGGTCATGAAGGGCCCGCTCGGCACCCCGGTGGGTTACGGCGAGAAGAGCGCCAACGTCACGCTGCGCAAGCTGTTCGAGACCTACGGCAACATCCGCCCTGCGCGTGAGTACCCGGGTGTGAAGACCCCGTACTCCGGCCGTGGCATCGACCTCGTCGTCGTCCGTGAGAACGTCGAGGACCTCTACGCGGGCATCGAGTACATGATCACCCCGGGCGTGGCCCAGGGCCTCAAGCTCATCTCGCGCAAGGGCACCGAGAAGATCGTGCGCCTGGCGTTCGAGCTCGCCCGTGCAGAGGGCCGCGAGAGCGTCGTGGCCATGTCGAAGGCCAACATCATGAAGATGACCGAGGGCACGCTGAAGAGCGTGTTCGAGGAAGTCGCTCCCGAGTACGACGACATCGAGTCGTGGCACGTCATCGTCGACAACGCCGCGCACCAGCTCGTGAAGCTGCCCGAGCAGTACAGCGTGCTCGTGACCACCAACATGAACGGCGACATCCTGTCGGACCTCTCGTCCGCCCTCATCGGTGGCCTGGGCTTCGCCCCGTCGGCCAACATCGGCAATGAGGTCTTCATTGCCGAGGCCGTGCACGGCTCCGCGCCGAAGTACGCCGGCAAGGACGTCATCAACCCCACCGCCATGATCCTCTCGGGCGTCATGATGCTGCGCCACCTCGGCATGTTCGAGGAGGCCTCGCTCGTCGAGAACGCCGTCATCGCCACCCTCGAGGAGGGCAAGGTCATGACCCGCGACGTCGTGGGCGATGAGCGCCAGGGCGGCACCATCGGCTACACGAACGAGATCATCAAGAACCTGGGCAAGAAGCCCACCGACTGGCATGTGCGCGAGTACAAGCCGATCAAGCTCCCGCAGCTGGGCGCCGCTCCTGACTACGTGAAGGTCAAGACCCGCCAGGTATGCGGCGTCGACATCTTCATCGAGTCGGCCGGCGACAAGATGTCCATCGGCCAGAGCATGGAGAAGATCTGCGAAGGCCGCGACCTCTATCTCAAGATGGTCGACTCGCGCGGCACCATGGTGTACCCGCCGAACGACGTGCTCACCGACACCGTCGACGCATGGCGCGCCCGCTTCATGCTGCGCGACGACGCCGGCGAGCTCTCCGACGCCCAGCTCATCGACCTGCTGCAGGCCGTTGCGCAGGAGCACAAGTGGGCCCACGTCGAGAAGCTGCAGCGCTTCGACGGCGAGGACGGCTTCACGAAGGCGCAGGGCGAGGACTGATCTCCTCAACCCTTTGAGCGGTTCCGCGAGGGCGGCCTTCGGGCCGCCCTCGTGCGTTTTCAGGCCTGTGCGATAAGGGCGACTGCAGCCACGGCATTCACGGTGCCATGGGCCACCACCGCAGCAAGCATCCCGCGCCAGCGGTAGAGCCAGGCGAGCGCCCAGCCCACGAGCACGAGGGCTGCTGCGCGTGGCCAGATGAGCCACGCGTCGAGGTGCGCGGCGGTGAACAACAGCCCGGAGACCGGTGCCGCGAGGGCGAAGGGCATCAGGCGTACCAGCCCCCGTAGCGCGAGCCCGCGGAACAGGATCTCCTCGCCGATGGGCGCGAATACGACGAGGGCGATGACGACGAGGACCGTCTGCCACCAGACGCTCCCCACGCTCACGTCGAGATCCTCGAGGGCGCGCTCAGCGCCGGGGTCGAGCTGGATACCGACGGTGATGATCATGGCCGACCCCACGATGCACGCAAGGCCGATCCCGAATCCGATCCATGCGGTGGCCCACGTGCGGCCCTTGGTGGCAAGCGCCACGCGGCGCTGGGCCGGGGGGAGCACGCGGATGAGGGCGAGGCCGCCGAGCAGGATGATCCCGCTGCCCACGAATGCCCCGATCGCGCTCACGGAATCTTCTGAGGCGCCTAGGGAGTCCGCCAGGGTGGCGGTTACCACGAGCGCTGCGATGCCGATCATCACGATCGCGATCGGCCACGCGATGCGCCATGCGGCGCCGGGGGAGAAGGGGATGTCGCGATCCACGCGCGCAGCGTAGTCGCGTCCGGCTGTGCCCCCGCTGTCCACGGCTAGACTCCCGCGCCGTGTCCACTGCCATGCCCACCCGCCCCCGCGTCTTTTCCGGCATGCGCCCCACGGGGCAGTTGCACATCGGCCACCTGCTCGGTGCGCTCGGCAACTGGGTGCGCCTGCAGGACGACTACGAGTGCATCTACTCGGTGGCCGACCTCCACGCGCTCACCACGGGCTATGAGGACGTGCAAGGCATCCACGCGAATGGCCTCGAGATGGTGGCCGACTGGGTGGCCGCGGGTGTCGACCCCGAGCGCAGCATCATCTTCCGCCAGAGCGACGTGCCGCAGCACGCCGAGCTGGCTCTCCTTCTGGGCATGATCACGCCGCTCTCGTGGCTTGAGCGCGTGCCCACCTACAAGGGGCAGATCGAGGAGCTGGGCGAGCACCTGCTCACCTACGGATTCATGGGGTACCCGCTGCTCCAGACCGCCGACATCATCCTCTACAAGGCCACGCGTGTGCCGGTGGGGCAGGACCAGCTTCCGCATCTCGAACTCTCGCGTGAGGTCGTGCGCCGGTTCAACCACCTCTACGGCCCGGTGTTCCCGGAGATGGAGGCCATCATCTCCGAGGCGCCCCTGCTCATCGGTCCCGACGGGCGCAAGATGAGCAAGAGCTATGGCAACGCCATCACGCTCGCCTCCACCGACGAGGAGATTGACGCGCTCGTGATGGGCATGGTCACCGATCCGCAGCGCATCAGGAAGGACGACCCGGGCAACCCCGAGATCTGCAACGTGTACGCGTGGCACCAGCTGTTCGGGGCGACGGGGGCGGAGGTATCGGAGATCTTCACCGGGTGCACCACTGCCACTCTCGGGTGTGTGGCCGACAAGCGGGCGCTCGCCGAGCGGGTGAAGGACGTCGTGCGACCTATCCGTGAACGGCGTGGCGAGCTGATGCAGGACCCCGGGCGCCTTGAGGAGATCCTCGATGAGGGGGCCGAGAAGGCCCGGGCGATCGCTGGTCCCATCATGGCCGAGGCCACCGCGGCCATGGGGCTCTAGCCCGCGAAATGGGTAACCCACGCGCGCCCAGGCCCGACGCGCGCCTGCGCCGCACGCCGTCGGTCGCCCGCCCGGTCTGGATGTCATCGAAGGCGGTGCTCGCGGCGCTTTCGTACGGCGCCCTGCGCATGAAGGTGGACGGCCGCGAGCACCTGCCCACGGATGGCCCCACCCTCATCGTGAGCAATCACGTGGCGTTCGTCGACCCCCTGCTCGTCGGGGTGGCGGCTCTTCCCCGTCCCATCTGGACGATGGGCAAGCAGGAGCTGTTCGAGAGCCGGATCCTCAACGCATGGCTCTCGCGCATCGGCGGTTTCCCGGTTCGCCGCGGGTCTCCTGACGTGTGGTCGGTGCGCATGGGGCGCGACATCCTCGCGCGCGGTGAGTCGCTGCTCGTCTTCCCCGAGGGCCGCGTCACGCGCACGGGCCACATGGCACCGGGGTTCGCAGGCGCCGGCTACTTCGCCACCCGACCGGACGTCACGGTGATTCCCGCTGCCATCTGGGATAGCCAGTTGTTGAAGGGCCCGGTGCGCGTCCGGTTCGGGGAGCCCATTCCCATGGA
>JBIIQA010000027.1:0-13972 GCA_044342355.1 Miltoncostaeaceae bacterium
AGCGGGCCTGGCCCACCTTCACGGTGATGCCCTGCTCCTGGGCGGTATCGCGGTTCAGGCCCACGGTGGCGATCTCGGGGTGCGTGTAGATGCACGAGGGCACGACGGTGCGGTCCATCGGCACCAGGTGCGGGCCGAGGATGTTCTCGGCCGCCCGTGCGCCCTCCGCTGATGCGAGATGCGCGAGCTGCATTCCGCCGATGCAGTCGCCCACGGCCCACACCTTCGGGTGTGCCGTGCGCAGGAATTCGTCCACCACCACATGTCCGCGCTCATTCACCTCGATGCCGGCTCCCTCGAGGCCGATGCCCGCCGTCTGCGGCTTGCGCCCGATCGAGATGAGCATCTTCGCGGCGCTGATCTCGGTGCCATCGTCGAGCCGGACGGTGACGCCGGCGTCCGAGTACGAGGTGACCTCCTCGAGCTTCCGGCCGAGATGGAGCTTGGCGCCATCCTTCTCGAGCGTCTTCTGGAACTGCTTCGCCGAGCGCGCGTCGATGCCCGCGAGGATGCGCGGGAGCATCTCGACCATGGTGACCTTCACGCCGAGCGGCTGGAACAGGCTGGCGAACTCGCAACCGATGACGCCGGCGCCCAGGATGAGCATGCTCTCCGGCACCTCGGGCAGCACCAGCACGTCATTGCTGGTGAGCACCGACGGGTGGTCCATGTCGATGCCGGGCAGGCCCGCGGGCTCGGTGCCCGTGGCCACCACGAGGTGGTCGTATCCGTACCGGGTGCCGTCCACCACGACGGCATCGCCATCGATCACGCCCTGTCCGCGTACCACGGTGACGCCCTTGCGCTCGCAGGCACCCTCGACGCCCCCGCGCATCTTCCCCACGATGTCGTCCTTTCGGGACATCATCGCCGCGAAGTCGTAGCCCACCTCCCCGACGAGGATCCCGAACTCCTTCGCCTCGCGGATCTTCCGCAGGAGATCGCTGGCCGCGAGGAGCGCCTTGGTGGGGATGCAGCCCCAGTTGAGGCAGGTGCCCCCGAGTTCGGCACGCTCCACCAGCACCACCTGCGCACCCATCTGGGCGGCGCGAAGGGCGGCCACGTCGCCACCCGGGCCTCCGCCGAGGACGACGACGCGAGGACCATCGCTCATGAGAAGGTCATCTCCCTGCCCGCGAGGGCGTCTTCGAGCACGCGCTGCTGCTCGAGCTGATGTGTCTGCGGGTAGCCCTCGCTCACCGACGCGCGCGCGGGCCTGCCGATGTATTCGAGCGTCTCGATGGGCAGCAGGCGCTCGATGCGGCGCGTGACGAATGACCACGCACCCATGTTGCGTGGCTCCTCCTGCACCCAATGCACGGTCTCGACGTTGGGGTAGCTCTCGTAGAGCGCCAGCAGTTCCTCACGTGGGAAGGGGTAGAGCTGCTCGATACGGCCGATGGCGAGCTCGGGGTGTGCCCCGCGATCGGGGTGGCCGTCGATCTCGTGGAAGATCTTGCCGGTGCACAGCAGCAGCCGCGTGACAGCCGTGGGGTCGGTCACGCGCGGATCGGGGAGGATGGGCTCGAAGCGACCATCGACCAGGTCGGCCAGGCTGCTCGAGGCCGCCTTGGCGCGCAGCAGGCTCTTGGGCGTGAACACCACCAGCGGGCGCATCTCGTCGAGAAGCCCCTGACGGCGGATGAGGTGGAAGTAATTCGCGGCCGTGGAGCAGTTCGCGATGCGCATGTTGCCCTCGGCCGCGAGGCGCAGGAAGCGCTCCGGCCGGGCGGACGAGTGCTCGGGGCCATTGCCCTCGTACCCGTGCGGCAGGAGCAGGGTGAGGCGTGACTGCACGCCCCACTTGGCCTGGCCCGCCGACAGGAACTGGTCGATCATGATCTGTGCGCCGTTGGCGAAGTCGCCGTACTGCGCCTCCCAGAGCACCAGCGCGTCCGGCGCCTGGGTTGAGTACCCGTACTCAAATCCCACGCAAGCGGCTTCGGACAGTGGGCTGTTGTGCAGCTCGAACGACGCCTTCGCGCGAAGCAGGTGCTGCATGGGCACGTACACCTCGCCCTTGCCCGAGTAGTAGTTCGCATCCGCGCTGACCTCGTGCAGTTCGAGGTGGCGCTGGGTGAAGGTGCCGCGCGCGACGTCTTGGCCGGTGAGCCGGATGGGCACCCCGTCGGTGAGAAGCGAGGCGAACGCCAGTGCCTCGGCGTGGCCCCACGTGATGCCCTGCTCCTCGGCAAGACCCGAGCGCCGGCGATCGAGCTGCGGCGTGAGCTTGGGATGGATCGTGAAGCCATCGGGTGGCAGGTGCAACTGCTCGTTGAGGCTGCGCAGCGACGACGCGCTTACGCGGGTCTTCACCACCTGGGTCTTCGCCCGACGACGCTTGTCGCGCGTGGAGTCGGCATCAGAGCCCTGCTCGAGTCCCGACACCACTCGCTTGTGCGCCGCCGACATGCGGCCTTCCGCGGCGTTCACGATGGCCGCGTAGCCGGCCTCGTCGACGACCCCGTCGCTGATGAGCCGATCGGCGAAGATGCGCGCGACCGTCGGGTGCTCCTTGATGGTGCGTGCCATCACGGGCTGCGTGTACGCGGGCTCGTCGAGCTCGTTGTGCCCCAGGCGCCGGTAGCCGATGAGGTCGATCAGCACATCGTCCTGGAACTTCTCGCGATACGCCGTCGCGAAGCGCACGGCCGCCATGCAGGCGTCCACGTCGTCGGCATTCACGTGCACGATCGGCATGTCAAAGCCCTTGGCGAGGTCGCTCGCGTAGCGCGTGGAGCGGCTGTCCTCGGGGTCGGTGGTGAAGCCCACCTGGTTGTTCACGATGATGTGGATCGTGCCACCGGTGGTGTAGCCGACGAGGTCCTGCAGGTTGAGCGTCTCCGCCACCACACCCTGTCCCGGGAACGCGGCGTCACCGTGGATGAGAAGTGCGACTGCACGCGACGGGTCGTGCGTGGCGATGGGCTCGGCGCGGAGCGTCTGCCGCGCGCGCGTGCGTCCCTCGGCCACCGCATTGACCTGCTCGAGGTGGCTCGGGTTGGCGGCCAGCGTCACGTGCACCGACTTGCCCGACCTGGTCGGGAAGGTGCCCTCGGCGCCCAGGTGGTACTTCACGTCGCCGGCTGCGGCGTATGGCTCGCCATCGATGTGCTCATCAGCGGCGCCCTCGACGTGGCCCTCGAACTCGGCGAGGATCGACTCGGGCGGGCGCCCAACCGTGTGCATGATGCTGGCCAGGCGACCGCGGTGCGCCATACCGATGATGATCTCGGGCACGCCCGCCGTGGCGACGTCCTCGATGATGCCGTCCATCATGGGAATGAGCGCATCGCAGCCCTCGAGCGAGAACGTCTTCTGGCCCAGGTAGGTGCGCCGGAGGAAGCGTTCGAACACCTCGACCGACACCAGGCGGTCGAGCAGGGCCGTGCGGTCGTCGCGCGACAGCGGCTTGCGCACCTGACCGGACTCGATGAACTCGCGCAGCCATTGGCGCTGGTCGTGGTTGGAGATGTGCTCGATCTCGTAGGCGATCGTGCTGCAGTAGGTGCGCTGCAGCTCAGGATGCACCTCGGCGAAGGTGGCCCCGGGGACCGCGACGCCGAGCAGTGAGGCGGGCACGAGCGACATCATGGCCGGCGTCATCCCGACCCATGCGGGGTCGAGGGATGGGTCGCCCGGCGGCTCCGACCCGAGGGGATCGAGATGCGCCGCCAGGTGGCCGTAGTTGCGGAACGAGCGCAGGAGCGACATGGCGCCGGCGAGCGCACGCAGCGTCTCCTCGTCTGCACTCGCCGTGACCGCGGCGGGCGCGGCAGCGGGGGCCTGCGCCTGAGCCCCCAGATCGAGGGGCGGCGCCGCCGGCAGGCCCAGCGCTGCGCGGATCTCGTCGTAAAAGCCCCCGCCCCCGCCGATGAGCCCCGCGATGTCGCGCAGGAAGGCGCCACTCTCCGCGCCCTGGATGACGCGGTGGTCATAGGTGGACGTGACCGTCATCACCTTCGACACGCCCCAGACCTTGAGCAGGTCGTCAGGCACGCCCTCCATGCCCGGTGGCCAGGTGATGCCGCCGGTGGCAACGATCGTGCCCTGGCCACTCATGAGTCGCGGTACCGATGCGTTTGTCCCGAAGCCCCCGGGGTTCGTGAGCGTGACGCCCGCCCCCTTCAGCTCATCGGGACTGATCTTGCCCACGCGGGAGCGTTGGATGAGGTCGTCGAATGCGGCGCGAAAGCCCTGGAAGCCGAGGGCGGCGCAGTCGCGGATGACCGGCACGAGCAGGGAGCGGCTGCCGTCCTTGCGCTCGACGTCCACGGCGATGCCGAGATTGACCGTGTCGCGCGGAACCTTGTGCGGCCTGCCATCCACGCGGGCGAACGCGGTCGCCATGACCGGTGTGGTCGCCACGGCCTTCACGATGGCCCACGCGATGATGTGCGTGAACGACAGCTTGCCCCCGCCGGCCACGGTGAGCGCATCGTTGAGGCGCTTGCGCTCGGCATCGAGCATGTTCACGGAGATCGTGCGGAAGGTGGTCGCCGTGGGGATGGACCGGCTCTCATCCATGTAGTCGGCAAGCGCGGCGGCCGGACCGGTGAGCTTCAGCAGTTCCTCGCCGGGCGGTGGTGCCGGCACTGCCTGGTCGCCACCCGTGCCGGTGTTCTCCACATCGGCGCGGCGGATGAGCCCTCCGGGCCCGGTGCCCGTGACGGCACCGAGGTCGACGCCCTTCTCGAAAGCCACGCGCCGCGCGATGGGCGATGCCGGCACGTCGCGAAGCGGCGGCGGGGCGGAGGGCGCCGCCGCCGGGACCGGCGCCGCGGGTGCGGCAGGAGCGACGGCTGCGGCGCTGGGTGCCGGGGCCGCGCCTGCGGCAACCTGGCCGATGGGCACGGCGACCTCGAAGGTCTCGCCATTCGGCACGGCGATTTCGGCCAGCGTTCCGGCGGCGGGGGAGGGCACCTCGAGGTCGACCTTGTCGGTGGAGACCTCCACGATGATCTCGTCCTGCTCCACGGCCTCGCCCACGGCCTTCTTCCACTCCACCACGGTTGCCTCGGTGACCGACTCCATGTCGGGCAGCTGGATCGGCACAAGGGTGGCCGGCGCGGCGTCGGTGGTGGGCGGGGGTGGGGTGGGGGCTGCGCCGCCCCCCGCGGCGATCTCGCCGAGGAGCGCGCCCACTTCCACGGCTGCGCCGGCATCAGCCGTGATGGCCGCCAGAACCCCACCTGCGGGGGAGGGAATCTCCACGTCCACCTTGTCGGTGGTGACCTCGAGGAGGGTCTCGCCCTCCTCCACCGGGTCGCCGACCGCCTTACGCCACTCGATGACGGTTCCCTCGGTCACGGACTCGCCGAGTACCGGAAGGAGGATCTGGATTGTGGCGTCCGCAGGTGTCACCGTCAGGGCGCGAGGATACCCGTGCCACCGGGGGGCGGCCCGTCATTCGGCCACGCGGCGACGGGCGGATACATTCGGCTCTCTGCAATGACCCGCCCTGCCTCCCTCATCGACGGCCACGGCCGCCCACATCACGCACTGCGCCTGTCGGTGACCGATCGCTGCAACCTGCGCTGCCGGTACTGCATGCCGACGGATGGCCTCGCGTGGATGGCGCGCGAGGCGATCATGGACGACGATGAGATGGTCCGGCTCACCGCGCTCCTGGCGGGGCTCGGCGTGCGATCGGTGCGCGTGACGGGGGGCGAACCGCTGCTGCGCCCCGGGCTGCCCGGCCTCGTCCGCCGCGTCCGGGCGATCCCCGGCATCGGGGAGATCACCCTCACCACCAATGGCGTGCTCCTCGCCCCCCTGCTCGATGACCTCGTCGATGCCGGCATCTCGCGGGTGACGGTGAGCCTCGACAGCCTCGACCCCACGCGGTTCTCGGCGATCACCCGACGCAATGACCTCATGCGGGTCCTCGAGGGCATGGAGGCCGCGGCGGCGCACCCCGACCTCGGGCCGGTGGCGGTGAATGCGGTGCTCGTGAGGGGGCTCTCCGAGGAGGACATCCTGCCGCTGGCCACCCTGGCGCGTGATGGCCGGCATGTCGTGCGCTTCATCGAGACGATGCCGCTCGACGCCGGCCGCGAGTGGACGCGCGATCAGGTCATTCCCGGGGCGGAGGCGCGGGCCATGATCGACGCGGTGCACCCACTTGTCCCCCTGCCCGCGGCGCGACCGTCGGCCACCGCCACCCGCTGGGCCTTCACGGATGGCCCCGGTCACATCGAGGTGATCGCCTCGGTGACCGAGCCGTTCTGCGCCTCGTGCGACCGCCTGCGCCTGACGGCTGACGGCGCCCTGCGCACATGCCTGTTCGCGGAGGATGAGACCGACCTGCTCGGGCCCATGCGCGCCGGCGCGCCGGATGATGCGCTGGCGGCGCTCATCGGCCGGGCCGTGGACATGAAGCCCACGGGCCACGGCCTCGCCGACCCGGCATGGACCTACGCGGGGCGCCCCATGAGCCGCATCGGCGGATGAGCCCTCACGTGCCACGCCGCCGCCGTCGATGCATCGCCGACGCGGCGAGCAGGGCCGCGGCCACGGCGTAGCTCAGGGCGGTGGCGATTCCCGCCGCCCGAAAGGCATCCACGTGCGAGTCGGCGACGTCGGGGGGGTCGTCGAGGGTCAGTGCGAGCACTCCGGGCGGCGGCCTGTCGTAACCGCGGGCCACCTCCGCCACCACGCCGGCATCGCGCACATCGGCAGCGACCTGTGCGGCGGCGGCCGGTGGCACGCCACGCTCCTCGAGGTTCTGCGCGAGCGCGGACTGGAAGGTGCCGAAGATGAGGATCCCCGCCACGATTCCCCCGGCCGCCGCTCCGATGGAGCTCCACGCCTCCCGGTGCGCGGCCGCAGCCCCGTCCTCGCCGGGTGCCGCGAGATTCATCACACGCGCCGTGATCGGACCGGAGCTCGCGGCGTCGAGGAGGCTGTAGAGCGCCGCGACGCCGAGAACCACCCATGCCGCCGTGCCGTTGTCGAATGGCAGCACCAAGAGGGCCGTTGCGCCTGCCGCGAGCGTGGTGGCGACCGCGGTGGGCACGACGCCGAACCTGATCATGAGGGCCCCGCCCGCGAACCCACCGGCCACGCCGAGAACCTGCACGGGGATCATGACGAGCGCCAGTGCCAGCACACCGACGTCGAACCGGAACTGCAGCAGCAGGGTCGTGAAGAACAGGAGGTTGACGGCGTTCGCGATGAAGATGGCGGCGAGGGTGGCGGCCCCCGATGGTGAGCGCGGGATGCGCAGGTCGAGCCCCGGGCTGCGGATCAGCCGCATCGCGATCACCAGCGCGATGCTCGCCGCCACCGTGATGGCCGCGAAGACCAGAACCATGGAGTGGCCCGCGACCACGGCTGCCATGCATCCCCCGGCGATGCCCGTGAGCACGATGCCGCCGAGCAGGGGCGTTACCACCTCGGGCCGGGAGGCGGGCGGATCGGGTGGCAGCAGCACGAGCGCGGCGGCGGCCGCCACGATCCCGGTCACAACCCATCCGGCTCCCACCAGACGCCAGCTCACCTGCTCCGTGATCCACGCACCGGCGATGGGCGCGAAGATGAACACGGCCGGCACGATGGCCGCATTGGCGCCGAACGCGACCGATCGCTGCCGCGGCTGCACGTAGGTGTCTGACAGGAGCGCGAGCGCCACGATCCCCGCGACCATGCCCCCGGCACCCTCGAGCGCCCGGCCGATGGTCACCATGGGGAGCCCCGGCGCAACGGTCACCAGCACCGCGCCCGCCGCGAATACCAATGCGCCCGCCGCGATCATGCGCCGCCGCCCGATGTGGTCGCCAAGGGTGCCCGCCACGAACACCAGTGCAAGCCCGCCGATCTCGGGCAGCAGTGCCACGGCGTTGCCGGCGTCGATCGCGAACCCGAGGTCCGCCTGCATCGCGGTGAGCATGTATTCGAACGTCGACATGCCGATCACCACGATGGTCACCGCCAGTGCGATGACCACGAAGGTGCGGATGGGGTGATCCGCAGGAGATGGCGCCCGGGGCATCACCCGCCGGACCGTACCCGGCGGATCAGTGACCGCGCGGATACGCGCGCGCTTGATGTGCTTCCCTTCTCTGAACATGGCCGATGGCGCGGCGTCGGCCGAGCCGATTCGGTCGCGCAGGCCGCCCACGGCTTCGCGGTACTCCAGTTCCCGCGCCGTTGGGCATCGCGGCACGAACCCCCGTCCAGGAGAGATGTATGTCCCGCTTCCGCTCTTCCCTCATCGCCGCCGCCGCTGGGCTTGCCGTGGCTACCCTGCCCGTCGCGGCATCGTCCGCCCCCGGCTTCAGCGGCCGCGTCGCGGTGCCCAAGCCCATCGTCGTGCCCCCGGCCCCCATCAATGCGTTCATGGCGCCCGCGGGCAAGTCGAACATCCACAACGACACCTTCATGAGCGATCTCTACCGATGGGCCGGGCCGCTCGGCAGGAACATGAATGTGGCGTCGAGGTCGGCCGGTGGCGAGTGCGCGAGCATCACGTTCAACGCGAAGGGGCAGATCGTGGCGATCTGCGTGCTGCCCTTCACGAGCGCCTTCCTCACGCTGATGGACCCGAACAGCCTGCGCATCATCACGCAGACAGAGCTTCCGGCCCTGCCTGACTACCCACCGCCCGCTGGCGCTGACTCCAGCGGCGGGTACACCGATCTGGCCGGCGGGTACTTCTACCTCGACAACAAGGGTCAGGCGGTGGTGTCCACGGCCACGCAGCACCTCATCACGTACAGGCCCGTGACCACGCGCGGCATCACCTTCTTCAAGATCGTCAACGACATCGACCTGAGCGGCTTCATCGGCTCGACCTCCGACGTCATCCAGTCCGCGCTTCCGGACTCCCGCGGCAACATCTGGTTCGCCACCAAGCTGGGCGTGGTGGGCGTGGTGAACCCCAATCCGGCCGCCGGCCAGCCAAAGGTGCAGGTGACCAGGCTCACCGGCACCGTGCCCAACCCCCTCGCCGGCCAGAGCGGCCAGCCAGCCGTGCTGAGCGAGGCCATCGGGAACTCGTTCGCGATGGATGAGAGCGGGGGCGTCTACATCGTGAGTACGCAGGCCATGTACCGGTTCGCGTCCGTCGGTGGGGCACCCACGGTCACCTGGCGAACCACGTACTCCAACACCAACACGGTCAAGCCGGGGCAGAAGAGCGCGGGGTCGGGCACGACGCCCACCATCATCCCGGGCAGGCGGGTGGCCATCGCCGACAACGCCGACCCCGAGAACGTCGTGGTGTACGACAACGCGACCGGTGCCGAGGTGTGCAGAGTGCCCGTGTTCACGGCCGGGGCGAGCGCCACCGAGAACTCGCTCATCTCGGTGGGGAACTCCCTGATCGTCGAGAACAACTACGGGTTCGCCAACCCCGCCACCGACGCGGGCAAGGTCGTTCCCGGCATGACGCGCATCGACGTCTCGCCCGGCGGCGCGTGCGCGCCCAAGTGGACCAACACGAGTGTCGTGGTTCCCAGCGTGGTGTCGAAGGTCTCATCGAAGACCGGGTTGATCTACACCTACAGCCACCGGAAGAGCACCCGTGGCTGGTACTGGACCGCCATCGACTTCCGTACCGGCAAGCAGGTCTACAGCCAGCTGGTCGGCAAGGGGCCCCGCTTCAACAACAGCTACGCGTCGCTGTACGTGGCGCCGAACGGGGACGGATTCGTCGGCGTGCTTCCGGGTCTGGTCCGCGTACGGGACGGCAGGTAGGAACGGTGCACCCTTCGCGGCCCGGGGGGTGGTTCCCCGGGCCGCGAAGGAACGGACTCAGCCTCCGGTGAAGCCGGTGCCGAGGCCGGTGCCGGGGCCCAGGTTTCCCCATCCGGGCGGTGGCATGCCCACCGGCTGTGGCGTGTTCGGCAGTGGCCGGAGCAGGGTTGTCTGGATCTCGTCGAGCTTCCGCTTCAGGCGCTGGAAGTTCCGCTCCTGCACCGCATTGCGCGTGTAGCGCTTGAAGGCCAGGTTGGTGGTCTCGAGCGGATCGGTGCGGAGGTCGTACATCTCGTACTCGGGCGGCACCTGGTTGTTGATGTCGTAGTACTTGGCCAGCTTCCACCTGGTCTCGCGTATGCCGATGATGTGGTTGGGCGGTGGCACGAAGCTGTTCTGCGACGCCGCCTGGAAGTCGTCGTTCGTGAAGACGATGTAGTCCTGCACCGGCTTCGCCTTCGGGTTCCTGATGATCCGCGAGTAGTCCTTTCCGGGCCATGGCGCGGATGAGCCCCGCACCCCCGCAGGTGCGTTCACGAGGCTCGCCAGAGTCGGGAGCAGGTCAACATGTGACACGAGGGCGTTGCTCGACTTGGGCTTCGGCCATGCGATGGGGTTCGAGAAGATCAGCGGGATGTTGATGGTCGGCTCGTACATGTTGAACCACTTCTGGCGCTGGCCACCCTGGGTGAGCCCCATCTCGCCGTGGTCTGCGGAGCGGATGACCAGGGTCTTCCCGAGCAGGCCGAACTGCGAGTTCGCGGGCGTGTTCGCGTCGTAGCCCACGGATCGGAGCGCGGCGAGCACGCTGGTGAGGTAGTTGTCCGACACCTTCACGAGGTTTGCGTAGAAGTTCAGGTAGTTGAGCTTCGCCTTCTTGCCCCGCAGGGGGCCGGTGCCGACGCCGACCAGTGCCTTGAAGACGGCCTGCGCCCGCGGCTTTGTGAGCAGGCGCTCGCCGACCGTGGCAGGCAGTTCCATGTCGCCCTGCAGCCACTTGGTGCTGTAGCCGCCGGCCGCGTACCTGCGCGGGTAGGCCAGAACATCATGCGGGTTCACCAGAGAGATGACGAGACAGAACTTCTGCGGGCCGTTCGGGTTTGCGGCCTTGATGGCTGGCCAGTTCCTGATGAACTCGAGCACGCCCTCGCCGCCGACCTGAACCGGACCGCGCGAGGCCATGATGCGTCCATCGTGGTCCGCGATGCCGCCGCCCATCTGGTTGATGGCCTGGTTGGCCCCGGCATCGGGGGCATTCCAGCGCTGCCATCCATAGGGCTCGAGCATGTCAACGGGGTCCGACCCGGTGATCGGGGAGGGCGGGAAGTTCGTCGAGGAGGGTGGCAGCGACGGGTTCTGGCTCACCGTGGGCGGATCGCCCGGATCGGTGGTCTGCGTGATCACCGGCGCCGTCGCCGGCGGGTACTTGCTGCAGTGCCATTTGCCCTTGTAGACGGTGTAGTACCCCGCGGCTGACATCACGCTGGCGATGTTCGGCATCGTGTCCGCCGTCGGCATGTCCACCTGCGGATAGTTGGCGCCCCACAGGTCATGCTCCAGCACGTACTTCACCCCGTGCTGGGCCGGGTAATAGCCACTCATGATCGTGGAGCGGGCCGGTGAGCAGGCGCACGTATTGGTGTAGGCGTTCTTGAAGGTCAGCCCGTGCTTGGTGATCTGCGCGAGCCCGGGCAGGTTCTCCCGCAGCCAGTTCTCTGGCCAGATGGACTCGTGGTAGGTCTCCTGATCGGTGAGGAAGATCACCACGTTCATGTCGCCGAAGTCGACCCCCTGGGCGCTGGAGGAACGCGCCGTCGCAGATGCCGCGCTGGTGGACACGCCGCCGAGATAGAGGGATCCAGCGGCAGCCGCAGCCCCCTGCAGGAAGCGCTTGCGCGAGATTCCGCCGGGCTGGTCGGGGGACTTCTGGGGATTTGTCATGGATTCACCCTACATCGGGTGGAGTGCCCGCCTGCGACCGGCCGTGCGGCTCGTCGAGGTCAAGGGCAAGGTCGAGGGCGGGCGCCGAGTGGGTGAGCGCGCCCACGCTCACGTAGTCGACCCCGCATGCCGCGGCGCGTGCCACGCCGTCCAGGTCCATGCCGCCCGACCCCTCGGTCTCGGCGCGTCCGGCGCACAGCGCCACGGCCTCACGCATGGTGGGCTCGTCCATGTTGTCGAGCAGCACGCGGTCGGCGCCGGCGTCAAGCGCCAGGCGTACGCCAGTCAGGTCGTCGGCCTCGACCTCCACCGGCACACCCGGCAGCTCTGCGCGCGCCCGGGCCACGGCCGCCATGAGGTCGACCCCGCCCATGGCCAGGTGGTTGTCCTTCACCAGCACCATGTCGTGCAGGCCCATGCGGTGGTTCACCCCGCCGCCGGCTGCCACGGCCTGCTTCTCCAGCACCCTCCACCCGGGGGTGGTCTTCCGGGTGTCGAGCACCTTCGCGGGGCGTGCGGCGTCGACGTAGCGCGCGGTGAGCGTGGCGATGCCCGAAAGGTGCGACAGGCCGTTCAGGAGCGTGCGCTCAGCCGACAGCACCGCGCGCGCGGGTCCGTCGATACCGAGCACGCTTTCCCCCGGGGAGAGCCGCGCGCCATCAGCGGCCTGCCAGGTACCCGACACGCCCATCTGCCGCAGCACCTCCCCGGCGAATGCGCGCCCGGCCAGGATGCCGCCTGAGCGTGCGACCACGCGCCCGCGGGCGCGTGCGCCCTCGGGGATGATGACGAGCGACGTCACGTCCCCGCGCTCCCCGAGATCCTCGGCCAGGGCAGCGGCGACGAGCGCGGCCAGATCCATCAGAGGGCGAGCATGCGGTCGAGGGCCAGGCGCGCCTCGGCTGCCATGTCCTCATCCACGCTCACCACGTTCATCACCTCGCCGGCCGCCAGGTTCTCGAGCGTCCACGTGAGCTTCGGCAGGGTGATGCGGTTCATGGTGACGCAGGGGCAGAGGTCCTCCTTCAGGCAGAAGACCGTCTTGTCGGGGTGGTTGATGCGCAGGCGGTCCACCAGGTTCCAGTCGGTGCCGATGGCCACCGTCGACCCCGCGGGCATCTCGTCGAGGCGCGCGATGATGTACTCGGTGCTGCCATCCTCGTCGGCGGCCTCCACCACGGGGCGGGGGCACTCGGGATGCACGATCACCGTCACGTCGGGGTGCGCCGCGCGCGCCTCTTCCACCTGGCGCACCGTGAATCCGGTGTGCACGTTGCAAAAGCCCTTCCACAGCACGATCTCCGATGCCGCCAGCGCGTCGGGCGCGATGCCCCCCAGTTCGGACTGGCGCGGGTCCCACACCACCGGGTCGGACGGGTCCATGCCGAGCAGGCAGGCGGTGTTGCGCCCGAGGTGCTCATCGGGGAAGAAGAACACCATGTCGCCCTGCTCGCGTGCCCAGCGGAAGGCGCGCTCGGCGTTGCCCGACGTGCACACCGCACCGCCATTGCGCCCCACGAAGGCCTTCAGGTCGGCACCGGAGTTCATGTACGTGAGGGGGACGATGGTGCGGTCGGGGAAGGCCGCGGTGATCTGCGTCCAGGCATCGTTGACCGTGAAGATGTCGGCGCACTCGGCCAGGTGGCAGCCCGCGCCCAGGTCGGGGAGGATCACCCGCTGGTGCGGCTGCGACAGGATGTCCGCGGCCTCGGCCATGAAGTACACGCCCAGGAACACCACGAGGTCGGCCTTCGTGGCCTCGGCACCGCGCCTGGCGAGCAGGAACGAGTCGCCGGTGATGTCGGCGAACCGGATGACCTCGTGCTTCTGGTAGTGGTGGCCCAGGATCACCAGGCGCTCGCCCAGCGCCTCTCTCGCCGCGGTCGCGCGGGCGATGAGCTCCGCCTCGGGAGCCGTCTCATCGGGCGCCGTGATGGCACACGTCGGGGCGCTGGTGGTCACGCTACCTCCGTCAGGTCGGTGGACAGCAGGTGGGGTCGGTCACCGGCCCAGCACGTGCGGTGCTCGTGGTCGGGGTCGGTATCGGGGAAGTCGGTGCGGAAGTGGGCGCCGCGGCTCTCCTCGCGCTCCACGGCGGCCCGCACGACGAGAGCGGCGACCTCGAGCATGCCCCCTGCCTCGGCATCGGCGGGAACGGGGAGGGCCGCGAGGGCATCGGCGGCACGCGCGAGCCCCTCGCCATCGCGTTCGAGGCCGCACCCGGACCACATGATGCGGGCCACCTCCGTGCGCACGGAGACGCCATCCGCGGTGCCGACGCGGCGTGAGACGGGCTCCGCGCGCGGCCCGGGGGCCGCATCGCCCCTGCCGC
>JBIIQA010000155.1:0-3734 GCA_044342355.1 Miltoncostaeaceae bacterium
GCCGGCAGTGTGCGGTCGCCCACCTTGAGCGAGGCGCCGTAGAAACCGATGTTGGCGATGTGGTGCTGGCTGCACCCGTTGGGGCAGCCGCTCATCTTGATGTGGATGCGACGCGTGAGCGGATCGGTGAGGTCCATCTCTGTGACCCGCTCCTCGATCGCGCGATTCAGGCCCATCGAACTGGTGATGGCCAGGCGGCAGCTGTCGCTGCCCGGGCATGACACCACGTCGCGAACCTCATCCGCACCGCCCAATCCGAGCCCGATCTCGCCCAGTCGCTGCCACGCCGCGTACACGGCGTCATCGTGAACCCAGCGCAGAACGATGTTCTGCTGGATCGTGGTGCGTGCGAACCCACCGCAGAAGTCGCGGATGATCTCCGCAAGACCGCGGAACTGCTCGGGGGTCAGGTCGCCCCGGGGCACCCGTACCTCAACCGTGGAGAAGCCCTCCTGGCGCTGCGGCCGGACACTCGAATCGAGGAATCGCGCGAAGGCGACGTCATCCGGACCCGCCACCGGGAGCCCGGCAGGCACCGGGAGGGACCGCGCGTGCGCCTCCTCGTCCGGCAGTACTGAGAGCCCCGCCACATCGAAGTCGCGTGCCGCGACCCAGTCCCCCGCGAGTTCCTCATCCACCATCGCACGGAAGGCGTCCATGCCGATGGAGTCGACCAGCACCTTGATGCGGGCGCGGGCGCGGTTGCGCCGCAACTGGTCCTGGCGGTCGTAGATGCGCAGGACGGCCTCGATGACCTTGATGTAGTCACCGTTGTCGGCCTCCACGAACTCGTACAGCGTGGGTGCCACCCGCGGCATGATGGATGTGCCGCCGCCGATGCGGATCTCGAAGCCGCGCACCGGAACGCCATCCACCTCGCGCACGCGCGGGATGAGGCCGCCGTCGTGGATGCCCGTGATCACGCGGTCGTCATCCGACGCGGCGAAGGCCGTCTTGAACTTGCGCGGCATGAGCTGGCAGCCCTCGTGGCGCACGAAGTAGCGCGCGTAGGCGGCTGCATAGGGGGTCGGGTCGAACGGCTCATCCGTGCCCAGGCCCGCACGCGGATCGCCGGTGACGTTGCGCACGGTGTTGCCGCAGCCCTCGCGCGAGGTGAGCCCCACGCGGCCGATCTCGCGCATCAGCAGCGAGAGGTCACCGAGGGGGAGGTGATGCACCTGAATGCACTGGCGCGTGGTGATGTGTCCCTTGCGCAGGGGTGCCCACCGCTCGATGACATCAGCGAAGACCTCAAGCTGCTCGGGGCTGATCCCCCCGAACGGGACCTTGACACGGATCATCTGCACGTCGGGCTGGCGCTGCCCGTACACGCCGGACGGCCGCAGGATCCCGTCGAACTCCTCCTGCTCCATCTCGCCTCGCGTGAAGCGGGCCGCCGCGGTGTCGAAGTCGGCGAACTCCTGCTCGATGATCGGGAGGACGTAGCCCGGTACTTCGGCGTGGACCTCGGGGTTGTCGAGAGTGCCCACCCGGCCATGTGCCGTTGGCTGACCTTCGCTCGCGGAAGTGCTCATGTGGCTGCGGTACTCCTGGTCGGGAACGACGACGCTCGTGCGCGCCCGAAATGAATACCACAAACATCTGAGTTATTACAGGGTTTTAGGGATCACGGGTCGTAGGATCCTTGCCACGGCAGCTGGTCCACTGTGCCGGGGATGCGCCACGACCACGAGGGGTGCCCGGTGGCCCCGCCACCGAGGCGCTGGATCTGCCCCACGAGCCCCACCAGGTCCATCGGCTCCACGAGTGACCCGGGGGTCATCGGATCGGCCGCGAACGACAGCACCCGCCCCTGCCCCACGGTCCTCAGCACGGCGGCCGGCGCCTGGTCGAGATGACGGGCCACCACGGTGCCGCCGGCGGCGACATCGGCGAAGATGAACGACCGCTTGTCATCCACCGGGATGGTCGAGAGTGATGCGGGCACATTTCCGGCGAGGGCCCCCCGGGGCATCAGCAACACCCCTCCGCCCTCGCGACCCACGCGGCCGCCCATGAGGGCGCTGCCCACGTCGGAGAGGGACGTGCCGTCGGGCGCACGGGTGAACGCCAGGGGATCGGTGACCACCAGGAAGCCGCCGGCCGCCACCCAGCCGCGCAGGGCCTCAGCGAAGGGCCGGGTGAGGGTGTCACCGCGTGGCAGCCAGATGACCTTCGCCTGCGCCAGCCGGTCGCGCTGGGCGACCAGTCGCTCGTCGGTGTCGAACCTGAAGGGCGCCCCGTTCAACTCACCGAGGAGCGAGTAGGTGGTGTACATCCCGTCCCCCGAGGTGCGGTACCGCGCGTCCCCCTTGCGCCGGGGCTGCCCCTGCCCCTCACTCATGAGCGAGTACACGACGACCGTCGCGGGGTCCACCGGCTTCTCCGGCAGGGTGATGCCCCTCAGACGCGACGACAGGCCCAGCATGCTGGTGTAGAGCTTCGGGTTGGTGATCCGGGGGTTCTGCATCGCAAAGAGGCTGATGTGCGTTGCACCCGCGCGCAGGGCCTGGCTCGACCATGTCTCGATATCGCGCGCGCTGGGGGAGTAGCGGGCGTACGGGAACGCCTGCACGACGATCCGTGTGTCCTTGCCCGTGAGATCCGACATGAACTTGGCGCCGAAGCCGGGGTTGTACCGACCGCGGCCGGGATTGACCCGCTCGGCATACGACACATAGGGGTCGGCCTCGGCGATGTCCGCGAAGGCCCCGAGCTGCGTGTAGTCCCAGGGCATGAACCCGTCGATGAACCCGTAGTTGTTCGGGGAGATCCGGGCGGACGGGTCGTATTTCCGGATGAGCGCAGCCTGCCCGGCCTTCATGCGGAAGAACTCGCGGCTGGTCCACCGCGAGTAGGCAAGCCACCGCAGGCCCGTGGTGGGCGAGGTGTCGGGCTTCGCGCGAAGGACGGGAGGAGCCCATCCGAAGTCGCGCGTGATCTGGGCTGACTGGCGGCGCCAGAGAGCGCTGCTCCGTGCCCTGCCCGTGGGCATCACCACGATGGGCTCGTCAGAGCCGGTGTACGAGAACACGTAGGGCTTGCCACGCATACCCGGGACGATTCGGCGGATCTCCGACAGCGCCTTGCGCTGGTAGGCCGGGTCGAGAAGCGACATGCGCCGCGTGGGCGCCTTCGTATCGGGCTGGAACACCACGCCGCTGGGCCTGCAGGCCTTCGGGCGGCGAGGGAAGATGCAGAGCGCCTCCTTGGCCGCCCGGGCCTCGGCATTCACGTCCCACGAGAGGCCGGTCTGGCGGTACAGGCGCAGGAAGTTGGAGGGGTTGCGCCACGACGCGGGCTCACGGGGTGACACGGGGATGTCGAATGGCAGCGCCCCGAACCCGCTGAACCACATGTTGTTGCGACCGGCGGTGCCGAGCGTCGCGTCGACAACGCGCAACCACTGGGCCCTCGGCATGGGGAGCGGCCCCGTGGTCTTCCATCGCGGATGCTCCTCGAGATTGAGCTCGTGGCTCCAACCGAACACGTGCCCCATCGGCCGCGCGTCGGCCACATCGACGGCGATGGGTGCCGCCGCCAGAGCGGTGGCGGCGAGGGCGGCAAGGAGACTCGGGGTGCGCATGCCCCTCAGGCTAGATGCCCGCTCCGTCGACATGGCCGATGGGCGTCATGGTGAACAGGGTGTCCGATCTCAGCCCGAGCCGCAGGGTTTCGAGGGGAATCACCTCGTCGGGGGGGATATTGCCGAGGTTGACGTTGGCACCGAACGT
>JBIIQA010000156.1:0-3729 GCA_044342355.1 Miltoncostaeaceae bacterium
GATGCGCCGGGGTGGACGACGCAGGTGCTGCGCCGGCCCGATGGGCGCATCCGGGGGGCGCAGTGGACCGGCGGCAGCATCCCACCCGACCGCTACGCGGATTTCACGGTGCTCGGCACGCCCTTCGAGGAGGGCGTCACCGTGTGGCCCAGCACGCAGGGCACGACCAACGGGAAGCTCAAGAAGTGGACGGGACCGCCGGAGACTGGTGATTCGGTTGCTCCCGAGACCGGGCCCGACCAGCCGGGGCCGGCGGCAGCGGTCACCGTGGGAGCCGAGCCCGTGGCTGCGGGCACCGGTGCGGGAGGTGGCGGACTCGTGTGGCCCGGCGTGATCGGCATCGCCCTCGGCGCCCTCGCGCTGGTAGGGGTGGGGCTCCTGTGGTCATCGCGCCCGGCCACGCTGCCACCGGATGGCCCGGAGGACGGTCCCCGCAGGTGACCGGGGGCGCTGACCGACCGCGCCTGCGGCCATCCACCTTCCAGCTTCCGGTGGAGCGGATGCGCGACGGGTACTACAGCGACGCGTACTTCACATTCACGCGGGAGGTGCTCGAGGCGGATGACCATCACCCGCGCGTGCTCATGCAGGTGTTCCAGCGCGAGCACGCGGTGCTCGGGGGAATGGACGAGGCCCTCGCGATCCTCGCGCTGTGCTCCGGCCGGAGGACGGCCGGCGGATGGGTGGACGGCCGCGACGACCTCGAGGTGAGCGCGCTGTTCGACGGCGATGAGATCGCCCCGTGGGAGACGGTGCTCTCGATCGAGGGGGACTACGCCCTGTTCGCCCACCTCGAGACCCTGGTGCTCGGCGTTCTCGGGCGTCGCACCCTCATCAGCCGCAACGTGCGCGCAGTGGTGGAGGCGGCGCGGGGTAAGCCCATCCTCTACTTCCCCGCGCGGTTCGACCACTGGCAGGTGCAGACCGGCGACGGCTGGGCCGCGCACGTGGCCGGGGCCATCGGCGTGTCCACCGACGCGCAGGCGTCGTGGTGGGGAGGCCGCGGCATGGGCACCGTGCCCCACGGGCTCATCGCCGCCTTCGGCGGCGACACAGTGAGGGCGGCGCGCAGATTCGCCGAGAGGTTCGCGGGCGACCTCAACGTGATCGTTCTCGTCGATTACGAGAACGACTCGGTGCGCACCGCCCTCGAGGTGGCGGACGCCCTCGGCGACCGCCTTTGGGGGGTGCGGCTCGACACCGCAGGGACAATGGTCGACCGCAGCCTCTGGCAGGAAATGGGGCGCTTCACGCCCACGGGCGTCGTACCCGAACTCGTGCGCAAGGTGCGCGACGCGCTCGACTCCGCCGGGCACGCGCGCGTGCGCATCGTGGGATCCGGCGGATTCGATGCCGAGAAGATCGATGCGTTCGAGCGGGCGGGTGTCCCGGTGGATGCCTACGGAGTGGGATCCAGCCTGCTGCTCGGATCCAATGACTTCACCGGCGACATCGTGCGGGTGGACGGACGGCCGTGCGCGAAGGTCGGCCGGGCCGAATCACCGAACCCGCGCATGGAACCCGTGGCTCTCTCCGCCGACTGAGTGCAGTACCCTCCGCAGGGATGAAGCTGGGCCTGATTCTCCACGTGGGCTACGTGGTCGCCGACCTCGACGCCGAGATCCCTGTGTATCGGGACACCCTCGGGATGCCCGTGGGAGTACGTGAGGTCATGCCCGAGCAGGGCGTGGAAGCCGTGCTTCTTGGCGACGGGCCCTCGTACGTCGAGCTCATCGCCCCGGTGACGGAGGGCACGGGCGTCGCCCGATTCCTCGCGAAACATGGCCCGGGCATGCATCATGTGGCATTCGCCGTTACCCATCTGGACTCCACGCTGCGACAGTTGGAGGATGAGGGCGTCGAACTGATCGACACCGCGCCCCGGCGCGGACTGGGTGGCCACCGTGTGGCCTTCCTGCACCCCCGGTCGACGGGCGGGGTACTGACCGAACTCGTCGAACAGCATTGACCGCGCTGCACACACCACGTCGGAGGCCTGACGCGTGAAGATCCGTTACCTCGAGCCGAAGCCCCGCGGGGCCACGATCTACGAGATCGCGAACCTGCCCAAGCTGGGTCTTCCCCTCCTCGCCGCGATCGCGCGCGACACCTACCCCGACGTGGACCAGCACATCTACTGCGAGCTCATCCGCAACGTCGAGGTGGACTGGGACGACGTGCTCACCGCCGACCTGGTGTGCATCTCCACCACCACCAACACCACGCTCGAGGGGTACCGCTACGCGGATCGCTGCCGTGCCGCCGGCATCCCCGTGATCTTCGGTGGCTCGCACGTGACCTTCATGGCCCACGAAGCCCTCAAGCACGCCGACTACGTCATCCGCCGCGAGGGTCACGTGGGCTTCGCGCAGTTCCTCGACTGGTTCCGCGGTGATCGCCACCCGGATGGCCTGCACGAGATCATGGGCCTGTCGTACCTCGACGCCCAGGGCGTCCAGATCGACAACCCCGAGGCGCCAATGGCATCGGGCGAGGACCTCGACAACCTGCCCTTCCCCGCGCTCGAGCTGCTCGAGGGCCACGAGCGCATGGTGACGCACCCGATCATGATGAAGTGGGGCTGCCCGTACGACTGCTCGTTCTGCAGCGTCATCAAGATGTTCGGGCGCAAGCTGCGCACGCGCTCGGTGGAGAACATGATGGAGGAGCTGCGTGGGGTGAACCCCGACCGCGTCTTCTTCTACGACGACATCTTCATCGTCGACAAGAAGCAGGCGAAGTCGCTCTTCACCGCGATGATTGACGAGGACATCACCCCGCAGTGGACCGCGCAGATCCGCGCCGACTCGATCTACAAGAGCAAGCAGACCCTCGAGCCCGACCACGAGCTCCTCGCGCTCATGCGCGATTCGGGCTGCTACATGGTGTACATCGGCTTCGAGAGCATCACGCAGGAGGGCCTTGACGCCTACAACAAGAAGCAGAAGGTCGAGCACATCACGACCTCGATCAAGCTTCTCCACGACTACGGCATCCGCGTGCACGGCATGTTCGTGGTGGGCGCCGACACCGACACGCCCGAGACGGTCCGCGCCACCGTGGACTTCGCCGTCGAGCACGGCGTGGACACCCTGCAGATGATGATGCTCACCACCCTCCCGGGCACGGCGTTCGACGCCCAGATGCGCGCCGAGGGCCGGGTGCTCACCGACGACTACTCGCTCTACGACGGGCACCACTGCATCATCCAGCCGAAGCTCATGACCCCCTACCAGCTCCAGATGGAGACCTGGAAGAACATGCTGCGCTTCTACTCCAAGAAGACGCCGTGGGAGCTCGGCAAGAAGGAAGTACGCGCCAACCTGTGGAGCATGCTGCGTCTGGCCACCGAGTGGAAGTTCATGAAGAACCTCCCGAAGGCCATCCGCCTCTGGCTCACCAACCGCCCGTCCGAGAGCTTCAAGGTCATCCGCACCACGATCTCCAGTCGCGGCATGCGCACGATCTACGAGACGCTGGGCGTGGCCATCTTCCGCTCGTACGGCCGCAAGCAGCTGCTCAAGTTCACCGACCAGCCCGAGTCGATGGTGCACCTCGACCAGATCCGTCGCCTGCCCGCGTGGGTCCCGCCGAACGAGGCGGACGCGCCGCAGGGGCAGGAGTCGCCATCGCTCAAGGTGCTTTCGTGAGCCGGCGTGTTGAGCTGGGCCTCGAGGGCGGTGGCGTTCTCCTCCTCACCGTGGACGACTCCGACGCCACTGCGCTGCG
>JBIIQA010000028.1:0-13766 GCA_044342355.1 Miltoncostaeaceae bacterium
CGGTGCCCGTTGGCATCCACCAGCACACCCCGGCGCTGACCGTTGGGCTGGCGGCGCACGGCCTGGGCAGCCAAGAGCTGCACGGCGTCCAGCACCTCGCCATCGCGGCCGATCAGGGAATCCACCCCGTCGCCCTCGACTCGGGCGATCAAGCCACCCTCATCGCCATCCTCGATGGTGATCGTGCCGGTAATGCCGAGGCCATCCAGCACCGCGCTGACGATCTCTTCAAGCGCGGTACGGCCGGGATCGTTCTCGCTCACTTGCGCCTCTTCGGTGGCTTGCGACTTGCAGGACGTGACGGGCCCCCGGAGACCTTCTTCTTCGGCGGGGTGCGCTTCTTCTTGGCGGATCCATGGCCCGACGACCCATTCGCAGAGGACGCGGGCGCCTTATCCGCGGCATTCCCGGCTGCGGCCTCGGGCGGCGTCTCAGATGGATCCTCTGCCACGGGGGCGGGCTTCGGGGGTGTCGCCGCCGGCGATGAGCCCTTCTTGCCGCGCCGCCGGGGCACGGCCTTGGTGTCACGCACCGCGACATCCTCGGTGGCGATGGGGGTATCCGCTGGTGTCTCCGCACCACCATCCTCGGCACCGGAATCGTCGCCATCCACAAGCGCGGCCGCCATTGCGGGTTTGGCCTGCACGAGAGATCCGCCCTTTGCTTCGATCTCCGCCTCGATGCGGCGCTTCAGCACCAACTGCTGGCCGGCGGTCCACAGGTTGGTGGTGGCCCAGTAGATCACCAGCCCGGCGGGCACCGGGAACTGGAAGATGAAGAAGAGGATTCCGACGGGCAGGAACCGCATGAGCCAGCGCTGGTTCTTGCTCATCGTCGCGGTGGCGGAGAGTTCCGTGGAGATCAGCTGCGATACGGCATACACGCCGACGAGGGGGACGACGCCCCAGCCGATATCCGTGAGCTGTGCCGAGATGTCGGGGACGATCCCCATGAACGACAGGTCGGTACCGTCCGTGAAATCCTGGCCGATCAGCAGGTAGTACAGAGCGATGAAGACCGGCGCCTGGAGCAGCAGGGGGAGGCAGGAGCCGAACGGATTGACGTCGTTCTCCTTGTAGAACTTCATCATTTCTTCCTGCAACTTCTGCTTATTGCCCTTGTACTTGCGCTGCAGCTCCTTCATCTGTGGCGCCACTTCCTGCATGCGGCGCGCAGACTTGTACTGCTTCACGAACAGCGGGAGCAGGATGAGGCGGACCAGGAGCGTGAGCATCACGATCGCCCAGCCCCAGGTGAAGCCGATCGCGTGGAAGAAGTCGAGAACCGCACCGAGGGGTGCGGTGAGCAGATCGAGGGGATTCATCGCGCGCCGAACAGGGTCTGGTCGGCCGGATAGTCCACGCCGCCCCTGCTCCACGGGTTACACCGCAGGAGGCGCCACCCGGCGAGAACAAAACCCCTGCTCACACCGAATATCTGGATGGCCTCGACCGCGTACTCCGAGCATGTCGGGTGGTACTTGCAGCGCCGGGGGAACATCGGGGAGATCACGCGCTGGTAGCCGCGTACGGCCCTGATGGCCAGGGCCTTCATGCCGCCGCCGCCCGCGTGACCTTCTCGGCGAGCTCCTGCAGGCGCTCGCCCAGGGCGCGCGAGCCGCGCTCCTCGACATATTCGTGGGCGCCGGGGCGTGCGATGACCACGTAGTCCATGCCGGGCGTCAGTATGGCCTCGATGCGGGAGAATTCCTCCCTGAGCACGCGCTTCACGCGGTTGCGCTCCACGGCTCCGCCCACGCGCTTTCCCACCGAGAGGCCCAGGCGGGGACTGTCGCCCTCACCGCGGTCAAACACATAGACCACGAGGTGGCGACCCGCAGCGGATGTGCCGCGGCGGTACACGGAGTCGAAGTCACCGGATCGGGTGACCCGGCTGCGCCTGCCCCGGGAACCGGCGCCATCCGGCACGAAGTCAGTGACCTAGGCCGAGAGCCGGGCGCGGCCCTTCGCACGACGCCGCTTGAGGATTGCCCGTCCGGCGCTCGTGGACATGCGCTTGCGGAAGCCATGGGTCTTGCTCCGCTTCCGCGTATTCGGCTGATATGTGCGCTTCACTCGCCTGTTACTCCTTGGGACACGGCGTCGGAATAGTGGCCGGATCTCTCCGGCGCACGACGCGGGCACGATACCAGAGGATGAGCGGGGCGCCTGCGCGACACCACAGGGCGCACACCACGCGCCGGGAGTTCACGGACAGGCCAAATCATCCACATCTGTGGACACTCCTGTGGATAACTCACTTTTTCCCTGCATGTGTCGCTTTCCTGACCTCGCCGATCGCTGCGGCGGGGGGGTCGTGGCCCGGTTTTTCCCGCTCAGACGTACCCTCGTTCTCCACAGGCCCCGCGATCGCCGTTTCCGGTCATCCAGCATTGGTAGCGTGCCGCCCCCGATGACCACGGATCTCCCCGACAACACTGACGGCGCGCGCGTCCATGGCTCCATGTACGTGGTTCGGGTCGCCGTTCACCGCGCCGCCCTCGAGCCGCCGGCCATCACCGAGATCCGCGACATCGCGCCCGCGCCCATCATCGAATCGGTCTTCGCGCAGGTTGCCCAGATGTCGTCGGTTCCCCCTCTGGCGCTGCGAGAGATCATCGAGAACCTGATCCACGCCGACTTCTCTGACGCGCTCATCACGGTGCTTGATGCGGGCCGCACGGTTCGCGTAGCTGACCGCGGACCGGGCATCAGCGACCCCCGGCGCGCCATGGAGCCCGGCTACACCACGGCCGACGAACGGATCCGGCAGGTCGTGCGTGGTGCGGGATCTGGCCTGGCGCTCGCGTCGGGCCTTGTCGCGGCCGGGGGTGGGTTGCTCGAGATCGAGGACAACCTCGGTGGGGGCTGCGTCGTGACGATCACCGTCGACGCGCCGCCGGCCCCTGACTCGCCCGACGAGCCCGGCCACCCGAACGACGTTCAGCGGAGCCTTCTCGCACTCCTGCTCGAGATGGCGCCGGCACACCCCGAGACCATGGCCCGCGAGCTCGAACTGCCTCTTGGGGCCGTGGGCCGTGAACTCGTCCTGCTCGAACACCGGGGCCTGGTGGCCCGCTTCGCCGACGGTGGCCGAGTGCTCACCGAGCGCGGCGCGGCAATCGTGGCGACCCTCTTCTAGCCCATGGGCGCATCCATCCCCATCATCACCGACAAGGGCCGCCTCGACGAGGTCTGGGACCAGGTTCTCGAGCGACTGCGTGGTGCTCTGAATGGAGCCACCTACCAGCTCACATTCGAGCGCGCGCGGGCCCTGGGCTTCATCGATGGACGTTTCCGGATCGGCGTCGAGACCGAATTCGCGCGGGGATGGATCGTGCAGCGATACGACTCCCTCGTGCGCGATGCGTTGTTCGAGGTGCTGGGTCACGACGTCACCGTGACCGTCGAGGTTGTCTCTCCACTTGTGGTCGAGGGGCCGGTACCGGCGCCGATGGCCGCCCCGGTGCCTCCTCCACGAACTGCACAGGCAGCGCCGTCGGCGACCAACGACATCTCCGCACGGCTGCAGGGCCGCTTCACGTTCGACGCCTTCGTCATCGGGCCGAGTAACCGCTTCGCTGTGGCCGAGACCCCGGCGCGTGCCTACAACCCCCTCTTCATCTACGGCGGGGTCGGGCTGGGGAAAACCCACCTCCTGCACGCCATCGGGCATTACACCGCCGAGAACCACCCCGGGCTCTCTGTGCGGTACGTCAGCGTCGAGACCTTCACGAACGAGTTCATCAACGCGCTGCGTGATGGCGGCATCAGGTCCTTCAAGGACCGTTACCGCAGTACGGACATCCTGCTCATCGACGACATCCAGATGCTGGAGGGGCGCGAGCAGACGCAGGAGGAGTTCTTCCACACCTTCAATGCGCTCCAGGAACACGGCAAGCAGATCGTCATCTCGAGCGACCGCCCCCCGAGCGCGATCAAGACCCTTGAGGACCGCCTCCGTTCACGGTTTGAGATGGGCTTGATCACCGACGTGCAGCCGCCGGCTCTCGAATTGCGTATCGCGATCCTGCGAAAGAGGGTGATGACCGACGGCTACCAGATCCGCGATCCGGAGGTTTTGTCGTTCATCGCCGCACGTGTGTCCACGAATGTGCGGCAGCTTGAGGGCGCGCTCATCCGTGTGGTTGCGCACTCGTCGATATCGGGAAAGCCGGTGACCGTGGAGCTCGCACAGGACGTGCTCACCGATCTCTTCCCCGACGGCAGTGGTGTCGTGCGCATCGACGTCATCCAGGAAGCTGTCGCGCGGCACTACTCCATCAGTCTCGATGAACTGGTTGGGGAGAAGCGCACCAAGCGCATCGTGGTACCCCGCCAGGTGGCCATGTACCTCTCCCGGGAGCTCACCGACTCCTCGCTCCCGGTGATCGGCCGCGCGTTCGGTGGTCGTGATCACACAACCGTGATCTACGCCGTGCAGAAGGTGGCGGCGCAGATGGCGGATGAGGGTTCGATCTACGAGGCCGTGCAGTCCCTCACCTCCTCCCTTACCGGGCGCGGCGGCACCCAGACCTAGTTTCGTGGCTGGTTGCGCCCTATTGGGCTCTCGGGGGTCCCGTCGCACAAGGGAACGGTGAAACCCCTGACCACTCGTGTCAGTGGTCCCGTACCCACCTCATTCCCGCACACCGCGGGTTTTTGCGGCCGCCCAGGCCTGTGGACCACTCCCGGGTTTCCTGTGGATAAGTTGTGGAGAACCCGGGGTTTCCGTGGTGGGCTCTCCACAACTCCCCACAGCCCCACAACAGTGAGGTTTTCGGCCTGTGGAGAGCGGTGGATGAACCGGGGGGTTGTCGAGGTTTCCCCACAGGCAGTCCACAGGGGAGAAAGGTGTGTTCATGCAGCCCTAACAACTGGTTCTCCCCACCATCCACAGGACCTATGGTTACTACGACCAATTAATCCTTCTTCTTTTTAACCATAAGCCGTGACAGTCCCTGTCAGGGACGTGGGCATCGTGGAGCCGCGGGTGGGTACGCTGCCGCCGTGCGCCTGACCTGCCCCCGCGATGAACTCGCCACCCGACTCGCCCTGGCATCACGTGCCGCATCGGGCAAGGGCACCATCCCGGTCCTCGCCAACGTGTTGCTCCGCGCCGAGGAGGGTGTGGTCGAACTGGCCGCAACCGACATGGAGGTCTCGCTCCGGGTTCCGCTCGAGGACGCCGGCGTGGAGGAGCATGGCTCCGTGGTCCTTCCCCGTCTGGCAGCTGACCTGGTGCGCAGCATGGCGCCCGGCCCGGTGTCGCTGGTGCACAACCAGAACGAAGGCCAGATCCAGATCTCGGGGGGCGGCTCATCGTTCAGCCTCAACTGCCATCAGGCTGGCGAATACCCCGAATTGCCCTCTGATGGGGGTGTCGGGAGCACGATCCCCGCCGACAGGTTCGTGACCTGCTCCGAGCGTGTCGTGCGCGCCGCGTCGCGTGATGAGACCCGACCAGTCCTCACGGGTGTACTCGTGCGCATTGGTCCGGACGGCCTGACAATGGCTGCGACCGATAGCTATCGCCTCGCGGTGCGCACGGTTCCCCTCGAATCCCCGCCCGAAGACACCCGTGAGGCCATCTTGCCGGCACGCGCTGTCGCGGAGGCGTCGCGGCTCGCCACGCAGGCGAAAGACGGGGATATCGAGCTCGTACTCGGCGAATCGCAGGCGACCATACGGTGCGGCGGCGTGCGACTGACAACCCGCCTGATCGACGGCCAGTTCCCCGACTACCGCCAACTCATCCCGCCGGAGTTCGACCACGAAGTACGCCTTGACCGGGCGGAGTTCCTCGGGGTACTCACACGCATCGGTGTCCTGGCTCAACGCACCGCACCCCTCCGACTGTCCTTCGAGCAGGGGCAGCTCACCATCGCCACGGCGAGTGAGCAGGTGGGTGAGGGACGCGAGTCGATGCCCGTTCCCTACAGCGGCGAACTCCTCGAGATCGGCTTCAATGCCGACTTCCTCCGGGAGGGTGTTGAGGGTCTTGACGGTGACGAGGTGCGGCTCGGTCTCATCAGCCCGCTTCGGCCCGGACTCCTGAGGGGGCAGTCGGATGATCACCGCTACCTCCTCATGCCGATCCGCCTCCCGGGGTAGTCCACCCGTGGCCGGTGCGTGGACGGCCCGTCATCTCGACGTATCCGACGTCAGGTCATGGACCCGCGTATCCGTTGACCTCCCGCCCGGTGGCGTGGTGTTGTCGGGTCCAAACGGAGCAGGCAAAACCTCCCTCGTGGAGGCGATCGTCCTGGCGTGCCTGGGCGTGTCGTGCCGAACACCACGCGATGCCGAGGTGGTGCGCACCGGCGCACCAGCGCTGCATGTGGCACTCGACCTCGAAGGTCCGAATGGAGCGCATCACCGCGAGGTCGGTTATGCAAAGAACCTCGGACGTCGCCTGACCCTCGACGGTGAGTCGGTGAGGTCGCTCTCCCAGTGGCGCGCCAATGGCAGCGTGCTGGTCTTCCTCCCCGAGGAGCTCCGGGCCGTGAAGGGACCACCCGCCGCACGCCGCAGGCATCTCGACAGGCTGCTCGAAGCCGCGGAGCCGGGGTATGCGGAGGATCTGACGGCGTATTCGGCGGCGCTGGCGCAACGCAACGCCGCGCTGCGGCACGTGCGCGCCGGGCGCACCAGCACCGACGCGGTGCTGCCCTGGGAACCCGTGCTCGCCATGCACGGCGCACACATCGTGATCGCGCGCCGGGCTGCCATGCGGGCACTGGCCGCGCCGTTCGCCACATGGATGCGTGACCTCGGGGGAGGCCCCGGAGGCATCATCGAGCTTGAACCCTCCCCGGCATCACTGGCGGGCGTGCCGGATGATGAGGTGGAGGCAGCCCTCATCGCCCGCATGGACGCCGCACGACCCCGTGAGATCGCGGCGGCCGTGACGCTGGCCGGCCCGCACCGCGACGACGTGCTGGTGGCGGAGGAGAGGGACGGCGTGCGGGTGGATCTCCGGCGCGTGGGGAGCCAGGGTGAGCAGCGGACCGCCGTTCTCGCCCTTCTCATGGCCCATAGAGCGCATCTCGGAATGCGCTCGGGCACACCCATCCTGATCCTCGATGACGTGTTGTCCGAACTCGACCCCGCGAGGCGGGGTCGCCTGCTCGACGCCGCCGTGGGCGAAGGGCAGTGCATCCTCACCACCGCCGATCCGGCATCAGCGCAGGCGGCGGCAGATCGCGGCGCACACGTGATGTCCGTGAGGGATGGTCACCTTGCGGCGTAGGCGCAGGCGCGACCCGGTGGGGGTGGACTCCCTGCTCGGGCGTGCCACCCGGGCGCTCGCGAAGGGGAACGATTCTGTACTCGCCGCGGTGCGTGCGGCATGGCCTGATGCCACCGGCCCGGGCACGGTCAACCACGCGTACCCCATCCGCCGCAGCCGCGCCGGGGTGGTGACCGTGGCCTGCGCCGACGCGGTGTGGGCACAGGAGCTCGATATGCGCACCGACGAACTCATGGAGCGGATGGCTGCGCTGCTCGACAACCCCGACGCCGTGGCCGGGCTCCGGTTCGTGGTGGCCGACCACGCCATCCCCACACCCGAGGAGGCTCCTGCGCCACGGGTGCCGCTCCCCCCGCCCGACCCGGCGGCCGTGGCACGGGCCCGTGATGCCACGCGTGCGATCGAGGACCCGGAACTCCGCGATCTGGTGACACGTGCAGCAGCACGGTCGCTGGAGCGTGGCGAAAGGCCCTGAGACAACCCCCGGCAGCGGTTTCCGTGGGACCCACTGATAGAATTATCCCTGCAAACCGAGGCGTCCGGGCCCCCCCATTCCCGCGCGCCGCGCCGTCCCGGAACAACCCCTGCCGAGGGGTGTCATGGGCCGGCCGAACTCGAGGAGACAGGTGACCGAACCGGGATTCGACGCCACCACCGATGCCGCGACATACGACGCGGCGGCCATCACCGTTCTGGAGGGCCTCGAGGCCGTCCGCAAGCGGCCGGGCATGTACATCGGTTCCACCGGCCCGCGGGGCCTCCACCATCTGGTGTACGAGGTCGTGGACAACTCCGTGGACGAGGCCATGGCGGGTCACTGCACCCGCGTTGACGTGGTGCTGCATCCCGACGGCGCCTGTTCCGTCACCGACGACGGACGCGGAATCCCCGTGTCGGCCATGGCCGACCAGGACGGCAAGAGTGCCCTCGAGGTGGTGCTCACCGTCCTCCATGCCGGCGGCAAGTTCGGCGGCGAGGGCTACAAGGTCTCAGGCGGTCTCCACGGCGTGGGCGTGTCCGTGGTCAATGCCCTGTCCGAAGACCTCACGGCCGAGGTGCGTCGCGAGGGCCGCCTCTGGGTGCAGAACTACCACCGGGGTGACCCCGAGGGGCCCATCGCCGACGCCGGGAGTGCCGACGAGACGGGCACGTGCATCCACTTCAAGCCCGACGCGGAGATATTCGAGGAGACGGCGTTCGACTACGACACGCTGGCCACACGCTTCCGCGAGACGGCATTCCTCACCCCGGGCCTGCGCATCAGCATCACTGACGAGCGCGGTGAGCGCAGAGAAGACTCCTTCCACTTCGAAGGCGGCCTGGTCGACTTCGTGAAGCACCTCAACGCCACGAAGGACCCCCTGCACGGTGACGTCATCTCGATCTCCGCCGAGGGCCCGGAGGGCCAGGTGGACATCGCGATGCAGTGGACCAACGGATTCACCGAGTCGGTGTTCACCTTCGCGAACAACATCAACACCCACGAGGGCGGCACGCACCTCACCGGCTTCCGCACCGCACTCACGCGATGCATCAACGACTACGCACGCGCGAAGGGCCTTCTGAAGGAGAAGGACGACAACCTCGAGGGCAACGACGCGCGGGAGGGTCTCACGGCGATCGTGTCGGTCAAGTTGCGCGAGCCCCAGTTCGAGGGCCAGACCAAGACCAAGCTGGGCAACAGCGAGTTCGCGGGCGTCGTGTCCACGGTTGTGAACCAGCGGCTGTCCGACTTTCTCGAGGAGAACCCGCAGACGGCCAAGGCGATCTGCACCAAGGCGTCCCACGCCGCCCACGCCCGCCTCGCGGCGCGGAAGGCCCGCGATCTCGCCCGGCGCAAGGGGATCATGGATTCCACGAGCCTGCCGGGCAAGCTGGCTGACTGCTCCGACCGTGACCCCGAGAACACCGAGATCTTCCTCGTGGAGGGCGACTCCGCAGGAGGTTCCGCGGTGCAGGCCCGCCAGTCGTCGTTTCAGGCCATCCTGCCGCTGCGCGGCAAGATCATCAACGTCGAGAAGGCACGCATCGACAAGGTGCTCAGCAACACCGAGATCCAGGCGATGATCACGGCGATGGGTACGGGGATCGGGGTCGACTTCGACCTCTCCAAGGCCCGGTACCACAAGCTCATCATCATGACCGACGCCGATGTTGATGGCGCGCACATCCGCACGCTCATCCTCACGTTCCTTTTCCGGCACATGCCCGAGGTCGTCGATGCAGGATTCATCTACATCGCGCAGCCCCCGCTCTACAAGGTGAAGCAGGGCAGTACCGAGCAGTACATCGAGAAGGAGCCCGACCTCGAGGAGTGGCTTCTCGACCGCAACATCGGCGACATGACCCTCATCACCTCCGGCGGTGAGGAGTCGCCCCTCACAAAGGCGCGGTTCCAGCGCTACGCGCGTGCGCTGCGTGAACACGACGGGTGGTCGTCCACGCTGCGCGCCGTGCACGGCAACGAACTGGTGGAGTTCATCCAGGTGCACGGTCTCGTGGAGGCGGAGCCCACGGACGTGGCATCCCTGTCTGCCGCGGTGACCAACGCGAGCAGCGACTTCGCCGCCCTGTCGGTCATCGACGCCGACGAGGCCGCCCGCGTGGTGCGTGCGCGCGCGATCGAGAGCCGCACCGGTGAGGCCCGCACGGTCACGCTGCCCATGTCGCTCTTCGAGGCGCCCGAGCTCGCGTCGTTCCGGCGTGTCAGGGCGAAGTTGCGCGAGGTGGTGGGAGAGGGGCCGTTCACCGTGCTGCGGGGGGCGAGACGCCGCGAGGCGCCAACCTACGACGCCCTGCGTGTGGCCATCATGGATCTCGCCCGCGAGGGAATCTCGCTCAGCCGGTTCAAGGGTCTGGGTGAGATGAACGCCGAGCAGCTGTGGGAGACCACGATGGACCCGGAGCGCCGCGTTCTGCAACGCGTCACAATGGATGACGCCGCCGCCGCCGACCAGCTCTTCTCGATGCTGATGGGTGACAAGGTGGAACCGCGCCGCGACTTCATCGAGCGCAATGCCCGCTCCGTCGAGTTCCTGGACGTCTGACATGGCGATCGACCGACACGGACGAATCGAGCCCCGCGAGCTCGGCGAGGAGATGCGCTCGTCGTACCTCGATTACGCCATGAGCGTCATTGTGGGCCGCGCGCTGCCGGATGTGCGCGATGGCCTCAAGCCGGTGCACCGGCGCGTGCTGTTCGCCATGCATGACCGCGGCCTGCAGCCCGACCGCGGCTACGTGAAGAGCGCCAACATCGTGGGAACCGTCATGGGTGAGTACCACCCGCATGGTGACTCGGCCATTTATGACGCCCTCGTGCGCCTGGCGCAGGACTTCAACAGTCGTCACCCCACGGTTGATGGTCAGGGCAACTTCGGGTCGCAGGAGTTCTCGGCCGCCGCCATGCGGTACACCGAGGCTCGCCTGTCGCGGTATGCCACGGAGATGCTGCGTGACATCGACGAGGACACCGTCGACACCATCGCCACCTACGACGACCGGCGTCGTGAGCCCACGGTGCTGCCGTCCCGCGTTCCCAACCTGCTCGTCAACGGGTCGTCCGGAATCGCGGTGGGCATGGCCACCAACATCCCACCGCACAACCTCGGCGAGGTGGTGGATGCCTGTATCGCCATGATCGACGACCCGCTGATCGACGCCGATGGCCTCATGCAGTTCGTGAAGGGACCGGATTTCCCCACTGCCGGACAGATTGTGGGCATGTCCGGTGTCCGTGACGCCTACCGCACCGGACGAGGGCGCGTGGTGGTGCGCGGACTGGCGCACAACGAGCCGCTCAAGCACGGACGCAACGCCATCGTGTTCACCGAGCTGCCGTATCAGGTGAACAAGTCCGAGATGCTGCGAAAGATGGCCGAGCTCGCCAACGACGGCGTGCTCAAGGAGATCGCCGATCTCCGCGACGAGAGCGGACGCGATGGCATCCGCGTGGTCGTGGAGCTGCGCCGTGACGCCGTCCCCAAGGTCGTCCTCAACAAGCTCTACAAGCACACCCAGGCGCAGACGACGTTCGGCGTCAATGCCATCGCGCTGGTCGACGGCGTGCCGCGCACGCTCCCGCTGCGCGACATGATCCGGTTCTACCTCGACCACCAGCGCGATGTCATTCGGCGCCGGTCGCGGTTCCGTCTCGACCGTGCGGAGACCCGCGCACACGTGCTCGAGGGACTGCTCATCGCGCTGCGCGACATCGACGCGGTCATTGCGCTCATCCGCAAGGCCGCCGACCCGGAGGAGGCCCGGAGCGGGCTGATGTCGGAGTTCGACCTCACCGAGCTGCAGGCCCGTGCGATCCTCGATCTGCGCCTCCAGCGCCTCACCCAGCTCGAGTCGGGGAAGATTCAGGCCGAGTACGACGAGCTGCAGGCCGAGATCGCCGAACTGCGGGCGATTCTCGGCGATGAGGCCCGCGTCTATCAGGTGATCCGGGATGAGCTCACCGACGTGCGCACCCGGTACGCCGACGAGCGGCGAACCGAGATCATCCCGGCCGAGGGCGAGATCGACCTCGAGGACCTCATCGCCGAGGAGGAGATGGTCGTCTCCATCACGGCGGGTGGGTACATCAAGCGCCTCCCGGTCACCACGTACCGGGCCCAGAGGCGCGGCGGCAAGGGCCTGCGCGGCGCCAGGCTCAAGGACGAGGACCGGGTGGACCACCTGTTCATCGCGTCCACGCATGACTTCCTGCTGTTCTTCACCAATCAGGGCCGTGTCTACCGCCAGAAGGTGCACGAGATCCCGCAGGCCGCCCGCGACGCCCGCGGTCGGCACATCGCGAACGTGCTGGCGCTGCTGCCCGACGAGGAGATCCGCCAGGTCTTCAACACACGCGACTACGCCGAGGGCAGGTACCTGGTGCTCGCCACCAAGGCCGGCATGGTCAAGAAGACCGAGTTCGCCGCCTACAACACGGTGCTCAAGGACGCCGGCATCATTGCCCTCCGCCTCACCGACGGCGACGAACTGGTGGGCGTGCAGCTCACCGATGGCGAGGCCGACCTGCTCATCGTGTCGGCACGCGGCCAAGCGGCCCGCTTCGGTGAGGAGCAGGTGCGCGCCACAGGTCGCGGCACCCAGGGGGTGCGCGCCATGAACCTCGATGACGGGGACCGCGTGCTGGCAATCGCCGTGGCCGACGACGAGGCCGACCTCATGGTGGTGACCGGCAACGGCTACGGCAAGCGCACGGCCCTGACCGAGTACCCGCGCAAGGGCCGCCCCACCAAGGGGGTGCGCACCATCAAGGTGTCCGACAGGAAGGGCGAGCTCATCACCGCGCGCATCGTGCGCCCGGGCCAGCAGCTGCTGCTCGTGTCGGTGCTCGGCCAGGTCATCCGCATCGAGGTGGACGCCATCAAGAAGATGGGCCGCAGCACCGAGGGCGTGCGTCTCATGGATGTGGGTGACGAGGATCAGGTGGTCACATGCGCCCCGGTGGACGAGCAGGATGACGCTGCTGCCACGGATGACGAGTCCACCGACACCGGTGACGCCGTCGTCGAAGGGGATGACGCGGTGCCGGCCGTCGATGAGCCGGCCGAGGGCACCCAGGACCTCGCGGAGGAGCCCGGGACGGAGTAGCGGCTAGGCGGCGCGGGCGACGGCCAACAGGCCGTCGCCCTGGCCGATGAGGCCGAGTGCCCATTCCACGGGGTAGGCCAGCAGGCGCACGGGCAGTGCATCGCTCCATCCGCGCTGGCGATCCCCACCCGCGGTGCGTGCGTCGACGGACCCGGGCAGTACGCCCATCAGGGGCGTGGTGCGAAGCGATGTGACGCGGAAGCCCGCAAGCGCCAGTAGCCACCGCAGGGAGTCACGGTCGTAGTGCACGAGGTGGCGGGGAAGCTCAAGGCCGTCCCACGCGCCACGGGTGGCCCTGGCCGCGAGCGACCGGATGTTGGGCACGCCGATGATGAGACGTCCACCGGGCGCGAGCAGGCCGCGGATGCTCCCCAGGGTGGCGAGTGGATCGGGTACGTGCTCGAGCACCTGCGACATGCGCACGACGTCCCATGCGCCACCCGGCAGCCCGTCGTCGTGCAGCAGGGAGTCGAGCGATCCGTGAAGCACCCACCGGTTTCCGCGTGCATGCGCCACCTCCACCGCCCGCGCGGACGGCTCGACGCCCCAGGCGTCATGCCCGGAATCGCGGAAGGCCCGCACCGCCCCACCGGTACCCGCGCCCACGTCGAGCACTCTCATTCCCGGCCGCATGGCCCCGCCGGTCTCCGCCTCGGGGATCACCACCCCGAGCGCCCGCGCAACGCGCGCGCCCGACCTCCCGGCACGGGTGAGCGCCGCGCGTGATGCGCGCGCGGTCGCAGATTCCCCACCACCGTGTTGCGGGTACTCGTCGGGGTACCACGCGGCCGGGTCGTCCGGCCATGGGTCGGTGCGGCACAGCCGGCACGACGGGCACTCGACCACCCGGAACTCCCCGGGGGTGCCCCTCCGGTGATCGCGGCCCGTGAGGATCACGCGGCCGTCGG
>JBIIQA010000157.1:0-3648 GCA_044342355.1 Miltoncostaeaceae bacterium
ATACCTCATGGGGCAGGTGGCACCTGCGGCGGCGGCGGCCGGGCTGCGCATCCGCACCGGCAGGATGATCCTCGAACTGCTCCCCGACGTCGACGTGCACAAGGGAACGGCGCTGCGCGCCATGGTGCACGAGTCGGGCGCGCGCGCCGTTCTCTACGTGGGCGACGACCACACCGACGCCGACGCATGGCGGGGCATGCGCGCCATGCGCGACGCCGGCGAGATCGATGAGGCGTGCTGTGTGGTGGCCGACGGGCCCGAGGTGGACGACGCCGTGCGGGTGGTGGCGGATGCCTCCGTGGATGGCACCGCGGGCGTGCTCGAGCTCATGCGGGCACTGGATACCTACTCGATCGCATAGGCATGCCCGGCACGCGAATTTCATGCCATGGCTGCTGATATGTTCCGCGCGGCGGCGGAGTGACGGGGGACATGCGGGGTCTGGGAACACGCGGCGGGTTGATCGCGGTGATCGCCACGGGCATCGTGGCGTTGGGTGTGCTTGCCGCATTCGTCGTGGTCCAGTGGACCACGCGACCCACCGTCGATCCGCTCCAGCCCGTGGCGAGGGGCTCCATCAACCCCGCGAAGCAGCCCATCGTCGTGGGAACCACCTCCGGCGCCATGAAGGACCTGCGCGTCACGCTCGACGGAACCGACATCACCGGCACGGTGGGCGGAGCCGTCAATGGCATCGTCGTGAATGCGCCCGCCCTGACGGAAGGGCGCCACGTCATGGCGGTGTCGTACTCCGCCAGCAACCTCTTCTCGCGCGGGGCATCGGCGGAGTGGGAATTCACGGTCGACGCCACGCCACCGCCCCTCACGGTGAACGTGCCCGTCGGGGGCGGCGTGAACTCGCGCAACGTCGCCTTCGCCGGCACCACGCAGGCCGGCAGCACCGTCGCCATCCGGTGGGCAGGCGGCGGCACCACCACGCGGGCCGGCGAAACCGGTTCGTGGGCCACGAAGGCCACGCTCCCCGAAGGCCGCACCACCGTCACCTTCACGGCCACCGATCCGGCGGGCAACACCACGCGCAAGAAGCGCGCACTGGTAGTGGACACCCGCGTGCCCACGCTCACGCTCGCCGGCACCAAGCAGCTCATCAAGCTCACCACCACCGCCACCCCGGTCATCTACGGGAAGGTGGGCGGCGACAAGCCGAAGGACCTGCTGTTCGGGGCGAAGATCAACGGCCAGCAGATCCCCGTCCTCAAGGGGAAAGACGCCGTGCGGGGGCGCACCGCCGCCGCCGACTCGGCCGCATCCGCTGAAGCCGATGGCCCGACGCTCACGGTGAAGGGCAACACCTTCGCGCTCGCACCCGGCACGCTGGCCGAGGGCAGGAACGAGATCGTGGTGTGGGTGCGCGACCCCGGCGGCAACGTGGCGCGCCAGACATTCACCTCGTTCGTCGACACCTCATCGGAGTTCGGCGCATCGCAGCTGATGAAGGGCGCCGTGGGCCCGGATGTCACCCAGCTGCAGGAGCGTCTGGGCCAGGCCGGCGTGTGGAAGGGCGGGTCCACCGGGAAGTACGACGCCAAGACCATCTCGGCCGTGAAGAAGTACCAGAAGCGCCACACGTTGAAGGTCAACGGCAAGGTTGACGCCCGCACCCTGCGCGCTCTCGTGGGAAAGATCGAGGTGAACCTCGGCGCACGCACCCTCACGGTTTACAAGGACGGCAGGAAGGTGAAGACGTACCGCGTGGCCATCGGCCAGGCCGAGTACCCCACCCCCACCGGGACGTACCGCATCATCACGAAGCAGAAGAACCCCACCTGGAACCCGCCCGACTCGCCGTGGGCTGAGGGCCTCGGAGCCATCCCGCCGGGTCCGGGCAACCCGCTCGGCACGCGCTGGATCGGCACGTCGGCCCCGGCCATCGGCATCCACGGCACGTACGCCGATTACTCCATCGGCAGCGCGGCGAGCCACGGCTGCCTGCGCATGCACATCCCCGACGTCGAGGAGCTCTACGAGAAGGTCAACGTCGGCATGCCCGTGGTGATATCCAACTGACCGGCGCGCCCGATGTGCCGGCCCTCTCGGCCGATGATTTCGATTCGCTCGTGCTCGCGGCTTCCGGTCTCGTGCTGGTGGACTTCTGGGCGCCCTGGTGCGTGCCGTGCGAGAAGGTGAGCCCGCTCGTCGAGGAACTCGGGCGCCGGTACACCGGGGCGCTGCGCGTGTGCGCACTCGACGTGGACGCACATCCTGCACCCGCCGCGCGGCACGACGTACTCTCCCTCCCGACGCTCATCCTCTTCCGCGATGGCGCAGAGGTGGCCCGCATCACCGGTGCCCCTTCCGCCAGGAAGCTCGACCGGGCACTCGTACCCCACTTGGAGTCCTCATGACCGACCAGCCGATGCCGCCGATGTACTTCAGCCTTCGCACAGTGCAGCCGTTCGCGAAGATGTCGCTGCGCGATGTGGAGGGAGAGGACGGCGTGCAGCTCACCATCGGCGACGACCAGGTGGTGGGAATGCTTCTTCCCGACGTGCGCATGCTCAAGCGCCTCGAGGAGATCTGCGAGAAGGCGGGCGTGGACCCCTATGAGTGCTGGCGTCGGGTACGGGGCGACGTGGATCTGTCGATGACGATCCGCGAAAAGATTCGCTGATCGAGGGCTTCCCCGGAACACGGGGCGTACCCAGCCGCACCCCACGCCGCCCCGCCGTCGCGCGGATCGCCCGGTTCGCCGGTGCCGCACTCCTGGCGTCCGCTGCGTGCGTCGCGCTTGGCGCGATGCCCGCCACCGCGGCGCCCAGCAGATCGCAAGCGTCCGCGGACTGTCCATCGAGCCTGCGATCGGTGGTGGGCGGAACCCGAGACGAAGCCAGCGGTGGGCGCGATGATGGCGTGGCCGGGCCCGATAAGCGCTACGAGTCCGGCGAGCTCCTGGTGCGACTGGCACCGGGCGCGAAGCGGTCGGCGCTCAACTGCGTTCTGCGGGAGCTCGGCGCCGGGCTCATCGCGGGTGGGCCCGGGGCGGGGGGACTGGGCGGGCTTGACGGCCTGGCGGTGCTGCAACTACCGCCCGGGCGCTCGGTGCGCCGCACCGAGGCGTTGCTCGAAGCGCCGCGCTACCGGAAGCTGATCAGGTCGGCGCAGCCGAATCACATCCTCAAGGGATCCCAAGCGGGCGAGCCGCGCACGTGGGACCCCGACGATCCCCTGTTCCCATGGCAGTGGGGGCTGTCGAACACGCAGAGGGTGGCCGCGCCGTTCTACCCGGGGGACAAAGCCCTGCTCCCGAGCGGCGCGGGCGCCTACCCCCTCGCAGGCCGCTGGCGCTAGGCGCGGTGGTGCGGCGGGCCCAGCGTCTGGGCCCTTCGGTCACGGGACGGTGAGGTGCCTGGCACCGGACCGGGCGACGCTTTGCTCAGCCCAGGGCGCTGACCAGCTCGGCGGCCTCGGGCGCGCCGATGCGGCCGGTCTTCACGAGGCCCACCTCGCCTGAGGACTCGATGATGATCCCGGCGGGAACGCTCCAGATGGGCAGTGCGCCAGCCTCGGGATGCTCATCGAGGTCGACGCGCACCACACCACGGTCGCCGGCGGCGGCGGCGATGGCGGCGGCGGCCGGACCGCAGCGCGGGCAGTTGGGCGCCGTGACCACGAGCAGCCACGGGCCCT
>JBIIQA010000158.1:0-3577 GCA_044342355.1 Miltoncostaeaceae bacterium
GCCATCAGCACGAGGTCGGCGAGGCGCAGCGGCTGCCGGTCGGTGCGCTCGTATATGTCGTCGGCCGCGGGGTAGTTGCGCCTGAGACCCGACTCGCGGGCGGCGATGGCGGTGGCGAAGCCATCCGGCAGGGCGAACCTGCGCCCCGACCCGTCGGCGAAGCGCGACATCCGTGCCACGGCGCGACCCATGCCCACCGCGAGGGTCCAGGCCCGGTTGGCATCCATTCCCGTGAGGGGTGTGTCGAGGGCCACCTGCCCGCCGCGGGTGGTGAGCCATCCGCGCTGCACCGCGCGCCGTGCAGCCGCCCCCTGCGGGTCGTCGGCAGCGACATCCCGCCACGCGGTCCCCGTCGGTCCGGTGGGAAGCCTCGTGACCGACTGCAGCAGTATCACGAGCTCGCGGCGCGTGGCATCGCGCGACAGGGTGATCGCATCGGTCGGGCCGGTCCACAGGCGCGCCTTTGCAAGGCCCTTGGCGGCCTCTTCCCCGAAGGCGAAGTCGGAGGCCACGGGGGCGCTCGCCCCGGGCGCGGGCTGCGCGAGGGCAACCGCGGTGAGCGAGCCGATCACCATGACCGGCGCCGCGACGGCAGCAGCCACGATGGCGTGGCGCCGGGGCATGCGACGAGTGGAGCTCATGACGACGGGGACGCTAGACCGGCCCGGCGCCGTGATCGGCCGCGAGGGTGCACTGATCGCATATTCGCAACACGTCCTGCATATCCCCCGTATGCGGGAGGAGGTTCGCTCAGCGGGTGGAGCGCAGTTCCCGCACGTTCTGGGCGAGCAGCACGACCGCTCCCGCCAGCAGGAGCACTCCCAGCGTCAGCCGCCACTCCATGAGCAGGCCCACGAGCACAGCGAAGCCCACCACGAACACCACCGCCCAAGCGAGGAACGCCAGCAGCCGCCCGCGCGCGAGCGATTCGAAGCCGAGGACGAGGAGGATTCCCCCAAGCGCTCCCAGCCAGTAGAAGTGGCTGCTGTTGCCGACGAGCAGCCACACGATGATCACCATGAGGAGCGGTGTGCTGACCGCCGCCCAGATGCGCAGCACGCGCCTGCGCACCTTCGGCATGTCGTCGTCGTCGCGCGGCCGGCCCTCGGGAGCGGGCATCCCGAGATGGGCGCGCGGCGGCACGGGGGGGAGCCCATCGCGCTCGGCGATCTCGAGGGCATCGGCCTCGGCCGCGAGGTGACGTCGTTCCTCGCGCAGCGCGAGGATGGTGGCGTCGCGCGCACCGAGCGCCTCGCGACGCAGTTCGGCGGTGGGTTGCGTGATGACATCGGTATCGAGAGCCGCGACCTCCGCGACCTCGCGGCGCGCACCGGCGCGCTCCCCATCCACCTGCGCATCGATCTCTGTGATGCGGGCGATGACCTCGCGGCGTCTGGCCGCGATGGCGCGTGCGCCGCCGGCCGGGTCGGGATCGACCTTGTGCATGCCGGCCCATCCCAGCGGGTCCTCCCAGCGCACGCGGTCGATGCCGTCGCGGTCATGCCGGGGCCCGGTGGGTGCGGATTCCCCGCCGAAGGGGTCACGGGTGTCGCGGCCCCACCGGCCCGCGAAGTCACGGACCCAGGGCGTGTCGTCGCCGATGAGCACCGGTTGCCACGCGCGATCGCCGCCGGGGCCCACCTGCACGCCATCGCCGCGGTGGTAGTCCACGAATGGCATCCCGAGCCCCGTGTCGAGGTCGTGATGCTGGGTCCACGGCGTGAGCGCCCGGAATACGCGCCGCAGCCCGGTGACGAAGCGACGCATGATGGCGGGGTCGACATGCACGAGTTCATCGCACCGCACCGGGGAGTGCGAGTGCGACCCCGCGCCCGGGTATGCCACCACGTGGCCATCCACCCACTCGAGGTCGGGGTCATCGACGCGCCGCCGGAGGGCGTCCCCCTCGGCGTCGTGCGATGAGAAGGCCACCCATCGGGGTTCGATCTCCCCGCCCGGTCCGGGGGAGAGATAGATGATGAGGTTCTCCCAGTCGGCCTCATGGTCGTTGATGCCGTGGAACGACGACCGCCAGTCGTTCATGGGGTAGAAGAACCAGTACTGCAGGATCGTCCAGCCGGCTTCCCGCGACACACGCCCGTAGTAGGGGGTACCCGCCCCGGCGATGTGTTCGCGGTAGACGACCTCGCCCGCGGCCACCGCCCCGCGCGGCACCCGGCCGCGGAAGAGGAGCGTGAGGCGGAAGATCGCGTCGATGACGCGACTGGTGACGCCCACCTGCGAGAAGCGGCTGCTGCCGGGCATCGGCGCCCCACGTCCCGACTTTCGCCACTCGCGGTACTCGCGGCGCGAGAACGGGCTCTGCACGTACAGCAGATGCAGGCGGCGGCTGACGCGCCCACGAGCGATCTCCGCAAGCCGGTCGAGATCAAGTGATCCGGCCGGGGCGATCTCGACGTCCTCATCCTGCTCGTCGCGCTCCCACAGGGAGCAGGCCTGCACGTACGCCCCGACGTCCGAGGGCAGGAAGAGCTCCACCTCGTTGAACCTGAGGATGGGCTCGAAGCGGCGGAGAAGTTCCAGATCATCCACGTGCCAACCCTACGGGAGCCGCCGGGCCGGTCGGTACCGTGATGTCATGAATATCTCCCGCATCGGCGGCCTCGCGGCTGCCGCACTCATGTCCGCCGCGCTCCTCGCGGGGTGCGGATCATCTTCTGACACTGCGGCGTCCGGCGAGACGGCCGCGAGCACATCAACAACCGAGATGGTGGGTGGAATGACCACCTGCGACGCGACCACCATCGGCAAGGCCGTCGCGGAGACCGCCGAGCCCGGCACGCCCGTGGCGCTGGCCGAGCCCGATTCCTTCGGCTGCGCTGACGGGTGGGCCTACGCCGACGTCAACGTGGGTGAGGGCGAAGGTCAGTTCACCGAGACCCGCGTCTTCGAGGCGGAAGGCCAGTTCTGGATCCCGAAGGACCGTACGAAGGTCTGCACGGCTCCGGGCAACGAGGTTCCCGAGGCGATCTACACCGACGCCTGCGAGACCAACTAGCGCTCTGCGCCCGGTGGGGAGTGCCCGCTCGGGCAGACCCCACCGGGCGCGGGATCACCCGCGCGGCAGGATGGCGGCGACCGCTGCCTCTGCTGCGACAAGGGCGCCCTCCATGTATCCACCCTGTTCCCGCGTGGCCTCGGTGCCCGCGAGATGAAGGCGTGCGGCCCATGGTTCCGGAGGGGGCGCATGCGTCCCATAGGTGGGATGCGCCAGCAGGGGCGCGGCGTCGTCATCGGTGGCCACCAGCGGGTCGGTGGCCCAGTCGGTGTAGAGGCATGCCACCGGCGAGGCGGCCTCCTCGCCGAACAGCCGGACCAGTTGGGCGACCGACGCGTCGATGACCTGCTGCTGCGCACCGGCGCGCGCCGCGGGGGGAATACCCAGAAATCCCGAGAGGGCGGGCAGGCCCTGCGCCGCCGATGCGTCGTGGATCTCCGCCATCGGGCCCACGCGGCTGCGCCCCTCGCCCGACAGGCCCGCCTCGCGCCAGAAAGGCCTCTCGTACACCGCGATGAACTTCGCCTGGCCGGCCATCCAGGTGGGCACCGATGCCCA
>JBIIQA010000159.1:0-3573 GCA_044342355.1 Miltoncostaeaceae bacterium
CCACGGGCAGCCCGCCCTCAAGTGCCTTACGCAGCACGAAGCGCGTCTGTGGCAGGGGCCCTTCGGAGGCGTCGACCAGCAGCAGCACGCCATCCACCATGTAGAGGCCGCGCTCGACCTCGCCGCCGAAGTCGGCGTGACCCGGCGTGTCGATGATGTTGATGGTCAGGTCGCCGCGCTTCACCGCCGTGTTCTTGGCGAGGATCGTGATGCCCTTCTCGCGCTCGAGGTCGCCGGAGTCCATGACGCGCGTCTGAACGTCCTGGTTCTCGCGGAAGGCGCCGCTCTGCCAGAGCATGGCGTCGACGAGGGTGGTCTTGCCGTGGTCCACATGGGCCACGATGGCGACGTTGCGTAGGTCATTTCGAGTCGGCACGGCGGGGGACACTAGCCCATGCCCCCGGCAGGGCTGCAATCATCCCCGTGTGGCCACGGGTGACTCCCAGTACGACGCATGGCACGAGTCGCGGTGGCCGCCCCTCATCACCCTTGTCGTCGCGGCCGCCCTCTACGCCAGCCTGCCGGGCGATCTCATCCTGGGCGGCGGTTGGATGCGCTGGATCATCCCTGCCCTGCTCGTGGTGCTGATCATCGTCGCGGCGGCGCGCCCGGTGGCCGAGAGCGACCGCCGGCGGCACCTGGGCATCGTCCTGGCCGGCCTCATCACCCTCGCCAACGCGTCGGCCATCGCCCTCCTGATCTACGGGATCGTCACGGAGGGCGGGTTCGAGGGGCGGTACCTGATTGTCGCCGCCCTGCAGGTGTGGTTCACGAACGTCATCATCTTCGCGGTGTGGTTCTGGGAGATCGACGGCGGCGGGCCGCGCCACCGCGCGATCACCCGCCCCGGGCCGCACGAGTTCCTGTTCGCCCAGTACACGCTCCCCGGGCCATGGACCTGGCGCCCGGCCTTCTGGGACTACCTGTACCTCTCGTTCTCGAACTCGGTGTCGTTCGCCCCGGCAGACGTTCTGCCACTGCGCCACCGCATGAAGGCGCTGATGGCCGTGGAGTCGATCCTCTCGCTGCTGGTCATCCTGCTCATCGCCGCCAGGGCGATCAGCATCCTTCGCTGACCCCGCATGGGCTTCTTCGAACTCGCCCTCATCTCGTCGGTCTCGCCGCAGACCCTCGCCGTGGTGCTGTACCTGCTGGGTGGCACGCGCGGCCTGCGCCACGCGTGGCTCTTCGTGTCGGGCGTCATGCTCACGTCGGTGGTGTCGGGGCTCCTCGTGGCCGCCGGAATCGGCGACCTGGGAATCCACGTGGACGGCCTCGGGGGCGGCCGGCACTTCCCCGCGGTGTACATCGCCGGTGGCGTGCTGCTGGTGCTGTTCGCCGGCTACGTGCTGTGGCGGCACCTGCGCGCCCGGGCGCATCCCAGGGCCCACGACCGCAGGCGTGCGGAGCAGCGGCTGGAGCACATGGTGGAGTCGTCGCGGGTGTCGTTCGGCGTGGGCCTCATCTTCGGGCTGCCGGGTGTGTGGTACGCCCTCGCCCTCGCCGAGACCAGCGGCCACTCCGTGTTGTTCACGGTTGCGACGGTGCTGGTGTTCAGCGCCATCTCGTACTCGTGGGGCTGGGGGCCGATCGTCTGGTTCATGGCCGACCGCGCCCGCGCCCTGCGCCTGCTCACTGCCCTCAGGGCAGCCGTCGGCCGGCACCGCATCGCCATCGTCGTGACGGTGCTGGTGCTGGTCGGCGCCTACCTGATCGTGCTCGGGGTGCTGGCCGCCTAGCGCGCGGGCGGCGTGACGGGCGCCTGTGGGGGCACGGCCACGTTGTTCGGGTCGCGCGCCGGCAGGCCGCTCACGGCGTTCGCCGTGGTGTTGATGCACGGGAACTGCGCCGACGCGAGGTAGGCCGACGACTTCGTGGTGGGCTGCGGCTGCGCCTTGGCCCACGAGGTGCCCGCTGCGGAGTCGGTCGCGGCCGAGCTGGTGACGGCGGCGATCATCTGCGGGCTGTAGGCGGCGGGGATGTACGGCGTGGAGCCGGCGCTGCGGTTGGTGACCCCGATGCCCAGCTCGCGGTTGGTGTTCATCGACCCGGAGCTGGCGTTGATTGACCCGAACCAGCCATCCACGCCGTCGGCGACGATGGCCTTGCCGTGGATGTACAGCGACCCGTTCTCGTCGAGCAGCATGATGGTCGGCACCACGGCGCCCGCCTGCGTGAAGTTGGTTGCCGCGGTGAGCGCGTTGAACTCGGCTGCCCATGAGGGCGCGTTGCTGTCGGGCACCGACGGGCCGCCCTTCACCGGCGTCCAGAAGTCGTTCGCCATCACGATCGTCACCTTCACGCCGCGCTGGCCCGCGCCGATGAGCGCGTTCACGATGGACGGCGCCGTCACGTCGATTGGCTTGCCGCTGTACGGCTTCTTGAAGTCGCTCATCTCCTCGTTGTAGACGACGAGAGTCTTCTTCGCGGCGTTGATGAGGGCGATCTGCCGTGCGCGCACGTTGCCGGTGATGAAGTTGGCGAGGTAGGTCGGGGTGGGCGGGGTGGCCGTGTCGTCCCCGTATGCGAAGTAGCCGTTCGGGTAGAGGCCGGGCGCCGGGAAGTTCCACGCCTGCTGGTTCGGCGGCATGGGATCGCCCGCGAAGTAGGTGCTGCCGTTCGACCAGGTCTCCGGCCACTGCGCGCTGGCGGGGTCGGAGTTGCGCGGGTCGGCGATGAGGCCCGGGATGACCGTCCCGGACTTGTCCTTCGACTGCACGTTCGTGACGCCCGCCGGGTCGCAGCGGAGGTCGGACGCATACACGCCCGCGACGCGCGCGAGGATCGCCGGGTCGGTCACGCGCATCGCGAAGTCACGCGGGGTCCACTCGTCGGCGCACTTGGTCTCGTCGCCCCCGGGGCAGGTGGCCGCCGGGTTCGTGAGGTAGTCGACGTTCGCGAGCTTGCCGCTGATCGTGCGCTGGCCCCAGGAGTTCGGATAGGCCTGGAGGTTGCCCGTGCTCACGATGGCGAAGCCGCCCTGCGACTGGATGGTGCCGGCGTCGAGCGCGCCACCCTTGCTGTCGAGCACGTCCACGAGGATCGACTTCTGGTGCGTGATGTTGAAGTTCTGCGACGAGAACTGCACGCGCACCTGGCCGGTGCTGCCGTCGCTCTTCACGACGCTCTTCAGCTGCGCCTCGAGCGCGTAGAACGGGTCGGCCTTCGGCGACCACGCGCACTGCGGGTCGGTGGCCGAGACGGTCTGGCAGAGCGGGCTCTTCGCGTTGCTGCCGGGTGTGGTGTTGGCGCTGTTCTCGATGACGAAGACGTCCACGCCGCGCAGCAGGGCGTCCTTCAGCCAGCGGGTCACGTTGGGGCCCGCGAACTGGTAGTAGACCGCGCCCACCGTGGACTTGGCCGAGTAGATGGCCTCGCACATGGGGCCGCCGCCCGTCTGCTTGCACACCGCGCTCGTCCCCCGGCTGGGGTCGGCTGCCTGCGGCATGGTGAACGCGGCCTGCGAGGTCGCACCGAAGTTGGCGCCGGTGATGTTGGTGCCGACCATCGAGGCCGACGCCACGTTGGCGCTGCTCAGGTTTGCGTTCGACAGATTCGCGTTGTCGAGCACCG
>JBIIQA010000029.1:0-13271 GCA_044342355.1 Miltoncostaeaceae bacterium
GCCCATGGATGTACGGCCGCGGGGGTGCGGACCGGAAGGGGGAAAGGTGAGCGGGGCGGGGCGGACGTACTCATCGTGCGCGGATTCTCATGCACGCGATAAGCAAATTGCAACCGGCTCGGCGTCGATCTCGCCGTCCTCGCGGTGCAGCGGCGTGAACGGCATGCCGTGTCCCACCGTCAGCTCGGTGGCCAGCACCTCACCGGCGATCCATGACCGGTGGGCATCGATGGCCTCACGGATGCGCCCAGAACCGTCGAGGTGCAGCACGATCCGGTCCTCCACCTTGAGATCCGCGGCGCGCCGCGCGTTCTGGATGGCCCGCACCAGATCGCGGGCAAGCCCCTCCATCTCGAGCTCGGGGGTGATCTCGGTGGCAAGGCCGACTGCCAGTGATCCGCCCTCGGCAACCGCGTAGCCCTCGGTGGGACGCACCTCGCGCAGCACATCCGCATCCGTGAGGGCCTCCTCGCGGCCCGCCACGGTGACTGTCACCGGGTCGCCGGCGTCGAGGGCCTTCACCGTTGCGGTGGGATCAAGCGCGGCCACGGCCTCTGCCATGGCCGGCATCTCCTTGCCCATGCGTGGACCAAGCGTGCGGTAGTTCGGCTTGAGGGTGACCTCGACGAGCCCACCGGCGTCGGTCACGAAGCGCACGGCACGCACGTTGAGTTCCTCCGCCACGATCCGTGACAGGGCACCGAGCACGCGCGCCGTGGATGGCGGGCATGCGATCACGGCCTCCTGAAGCGGCTGGCGCACCTTGAGCTTGGCCTCCTTGCGGGCCGACCGCCCCAGGGTGGTGGCCTCGAGGGCGGCGGCCATGGCCGTCTCGAGGTCCTCATCACGGCGATCGCCCGGTGCCGGCCAGTCGGCCAGATGCACGCTCGGCGCGGCCGAGGCGTCGTGCACGGCCACGAGATTGCCCCACATCTCATCCGCGACGAACGGGCAGAAGGGCGCGACCAGCAGCGAGATCGTGGTGAGGCACTCGTGCAGCGTGGCGAAGGCGGCGGCGCGGTCGTTGACATCGTCCGACCGCCAGAAGCGGCGGCGCGAGGTGCGCACGTACCAATTGGACAGGTCATCCACGAGGTCCTCGAGCGCGCGACCCGCCGCCGTGGGGTCATACGCGGCGAGACGCTCGGTGACGCGCTCCGTGGTGGCGTCGAGGCGCGAGAGCGCCCAGCGATCCATGGCCGGGCGGTACTCCGGTGCGGGCGCGGGGTCGTCCGGGGTCCAGCCATCCGGGAGGGAGGCATAGGTGACGAGGAACGCGTAGGTGTTCCAGAGGGTGAAGAGGAACCGGCGGCGGGTCTCATCCACCACGTCCAGGCTGAAGCGGAATGACTCCCACGGGCTCTGGGCGGTGAACAGGTACCAGCGGAAGGCATCCGCGCCCGCATGGTCGATGACGGACCAGGGCTCCACCACGTTGCCCTTCGACTTGCTCATCTTCTGGCCATCGCCATCGAGGATCAGCCCGAGGCACACCACGTTGCGGTACGGCGCCTCGTCGAACAGCAGGGTGCCCTCGGCGAGCAGCGAGTAGAACCACCCGCGCGTCTGATCAAGCGCCTCGCACACGAAGTCGGCGGGGAAGCGCCCGTCGAGGCCCTGCTCGCCCTCGAACGGATAGTGGTGCTGCGCGAATGGCATGGCGCCCGAGTCGAACCACACGTCAGCCACCTCGGGCACGCGGTGAGCGGTGCCGCCGCAGGCGCAGCGCACGGGAATGTCGTCGACCCATGGACGGTGCGGGTCGAGGTCCTCACCCACATCCACCGTCGCACGCTCGCGCAGTTCGGCAAAGGACCCGATGGCCGTGACCGTCGCGCACTCGTCACAGCGCCAGAAGGGCAGAGGAGTGCCCCAGTAGCGCTCCCGGGAGATGGCCCAGTCGATGTTGCCCTCGAGCCAGCGGCCGAACCGGCCGTCGCGCACGTGCTCCGGGTGCCAGCCCACGTCCGCGTTGAGTGCCAGCATGCGGTCGCGCACGTCGGTGGTGCGGATGTACCACGACGGCTTGGCGTAGTAGAGGAGCGGCGTGCTGCACCGCCAGCAGTGCGGGTACGAGTGCTCGTACGGCTTCTCGCGGAACACGAGTCCGCGGGCCTGCAGGTCGTCGATCAGCGTGCGGTCGGCGTCCTTCACGAACGCGCCCGCCGCCTGCGGCACCTGATCCGTGAACAGTCCCTGACGGTCGACGGGGTTGGGTGCGTCGAGCCCATGCTCGCGCGCGGCGCGCATGTCGTCCTCGCCGAAGGCCGGCGCGATGTGCACGATTCCCGTCCCGTCCGCCGTGGTGACGAAGTCGCTTTGCACCACCACATGCCGGCCGGGGATTTCGCCGAAGGGCGGCAGGTACTCGGCCCCGGCGAGTTCGGATGCCGGGATCACCCTCTCCACCACGGCATCCTCGCCCATCACCGTGCCCACCAGCGCTTCGGCCATGATCAGCCGCTCGCCCCCGTCAACCACCACCGCGTAGTCGACGTCGGGATTGATGGCGGCAGCCTGGTTGGCGGGCAGCGTCCACGGCGTGGTGGTCCACACGAGGAGCGACAGCGACCCTTCGGGGGACAGAGGGGCCCCGGGGTCTGTCCCCGGGGGGGGTCTGTCCCCCAGGGGGGTCTGTCCCCTCAACGGAAACTTCACGTAGATGGACGGATCCGTCACGTCCTTGTAGCCCTGGGCCACCTCGTGGCTGCTCAGGGCCGTGCCGCAGCGCGGGCAGTACGGCACGACCTTGTCGCTCTCGTACACCAGGCCCTTGTCGAACAGCGTGGCGAGGCTCCACCACACCGACTCGACGTAATCGGTGTCCATGGTGCGGTACGCCTGTGAGGTGTCCACCCAGAAGCCGATGCGCTCGGTGAGGCGCTCCCACTCATCGAGGTACTCGCCCACCGACGCGCGGCAGCGCGCGTTGAACTCGGCGATGCCGTAGGCCTCGATCTCAGGCTTGCCGCTGATGCCCAACTGCTTCTCGACCTCGAGCTCCACGGGCAGCCCGTGGCAGTCCCACCCGGCCTTGCGCTCGACGTAGCGCCCCCGCATGGTGTGGAACCGGGGGAAGATGTCCTTGAAGACGCGCGACAGCACGTGGTGCGATCCCGGTCGACCATTGGCCGTGGGCGGACCTTCGTAGAAGACGTACGGATCGGCGCCGCGACGGTCCTCAACGCTGCGCGCGAACACGTCGCCGTCACGCCACTGCTGCAGTACGCGCTCCTCCATCGACGTCCACTCCGACGCCGGCCCCACGGGCTTCCAGCGGCTCACGCGGCCACCCGCTCTCCGGCCTCGAAAGCCCGCACCCCGTTGATGACGTCGTGGAAGTCGGCAAACGGCACGTAGGGACGGTCGCGCTCGTCGAGCCACTCGGCCAGCCCCGCGCGCGCGAACACCAGATCGGCCACGCCGGAGACGCAACGGTCGGAGATGCCATCGCCCACATAGATGACCGGTTCGCCCTGATGGCGCACGCGTACCGCATGTCGCTTGCACCGGCGATCGCAGAGAGCACAGACCTCGCCCCGGTCATCCGAGAACACCAGCGTGCAGCCGTCCTCCGAGAAGATGGCCTCGTTAGAGACCACCTCGAGGTGGCCGAGGTCCATGTCACCCAGCACCAGGTCAATGACCGACCGGAAGCCCGCCGACATCACCACGAGCCGGTGGCCCTCGTCCTCGGCGAAACGCACGAAGTCCTGAAACCCCTCGCGTACGCCGGCGCGCTCGCGCACCAGCGAGGCGATGGCATCGGGTCCGGCCGTGACCGTGCGGAACTGCTCGGCCATGGCCTCCTCGATGGTGATGCGCCCCGCCACGAGGTCGGGCTCGAGTTCATCCCACACACCCCTGCGCCCGTGCTCGTCGACGATGACGTGCAGGGTGTCGCGCATGGTGATGGTGCCGTCGAAATCCACGGCGATGAGGAGCGGGGCCACGGCCGGTGAGGCTACCAACGACGTCGCTACCATGAGTCGCGTGCAGGAGATGACGCCATAGACGCCCCGCGACCCGTCTTCATCCACGGGGCCGGGAGGACGCCCGCATCATGGGGTCCACAGCTCGCCCGCTTCGAGGGCGCTCTCGCCGTGGCCCTGCCCGGGCACCCCGACGGCAGCCCCCTGCGGGGCACACGCGTGATGGCCGACTGGATCATCGGCGAGATCGAGGGCGTCGACGAACCGATGGTGCTTGTGGGTCATTCGCTCGGGGGCGCGGTGGCACTGGAGATCGCCCTCTCCCGCCCCGACCTCGTGAGCGGCCTCGTGCTGGCATCCACCGGCGCCCGGCTTCCCGTGCCAGATGACGCCATCGCGCGCATTGATGAGGACTTCGGGGCCGAGTGCGCGCGCATGGTGGAGCAGTCGTGGCTCCACCACGAGCCCGAGCTCATACGGCGCGGCACCAACTCGGTCATCTCCATGGGCCCCGAGGCGCTCATGAACGACTACCTGTCGGCACGCGATCACGACGTGCGGGGGCGGCTCGGTTCCCTCGACATCCCTGCCCTGGTGCTGAGCGGTGAGTCCGATCGGCTCGTTCCCCCCTGGCTGTCGGAGGAGCTCGCAGATGAGCTGCCGCTGGCATCGCTGGTGGTGATCGCGGAGTGCGCGCACGTGCCGCAGCTCGAGCGGGCCGATGCCGTCGACCTTCTCATCGCCGCGTTCCTCGCCCGGCTCGAGCTGTCGCTGCCGGAGGGCGATGACTGAGCCCCGCCACGCGGCGGACCACCCGATCGCGCTGCTCGTGAACCCCAACGCGACGGCCGCCCAGCCCGGCCTCACCGAGTACGCCATCACCCGGCTCGCCCCCTTCGGCGTGCGTGCCGTCCTCACCACTCAGGAGCGGGGGCACGCCGCCGAGCTCGTCACCCTCGCGATGGAGGAGCACGGCGCCCTCACCGTGGTGACGCTGGGCGGCGACGGGACGGCCGCCGAGGCGGCCGGTGTGCTGGTGGGCACCGGCGCCGCGCTCGCGCCCATGCCGGCGGGCAGCACCAACGTGTTCGCCCGCTCGATCGGCTGGCCCATGGATGCCCGCGAGGCAATCGACCGGCTCGTGGCGGCCATCGAAGCCGGGCAGCCCGCCGAGGAGATCACCATCGGCACCCTCACGGCCGACGACGCCGATGAGCGCTTCTTCATCGTCAATGCGGGCGTGGGAATCGATGCAGAGGCCGCCGAGATGGTGGAGCGCCATCCCGAGTGGAAGAAGCGGGTGGGGCAGGCCTGGTTCGCGAGCGCCACCGCCTATGCGGCGCTCAGGCAACGGCGCCAGGGCGTGCTCGGCGTGAGCATCGACGGCGGCACGCCCTTCCCCCTGGCATCACTCAGCGTCGCCTGCACACGGCCCTATGCCTATTTCCGGCAGCGCCCCTTCGACCTCATCCCCGATGCCGGCACCCCAGACGCCCTTGGGTGGATGGGCGCCACCCGGGCCACGGCACGTGGGCCGGCGATCGCGGCGGCCGGGGCGCTCACCGGCGCGTGGCACCTTGAGTCGCGCTCGCTCGCCCACGGCGTGGCGCGCACGTCCATCGTCATGGAGAGCGCATCGGGCGTTGCCCTTCACGCCGACGGCGAGCCCCTTGGGCGGCATCACCGGGTGGTCATGCGCCCCGCAACCGGACTTTGGGTGCTGCGCGGGTCCTAGATGTCCTGGCCGGTGACCAGGTCGTCGAGGTGTGCGTCGACGCGCCGGCCGAGCATTGCGAGGGCGCGGGCACTGCCGGGCCCGCCGTGCCGGGCGGAGAGGCACAGCGTGGCCCGCACGTCACGCACCACGGCGGCGGCGGCGGCGGGCAGGCTGCTGCCATCCGATGGCCCCGGAGGTGGCCACTCGGGGGGACGGCCCTGAATCAGCGGCGCGATCACCCGCCGCACCGCGGCAACGGTGGGATCGAACTCCGAATCGGGGAGCGCCGTGCGGGCCTCATCGAGAATGTCGCGCACCTGCGGCCAGGGATCCGACGGCTCCCCGGGCTCCGCTGCGCGCGCGAGGGCCGCGGGATCGTCGATCGGCACGAGGCGGGCCGCATCCATGCGGCGCTCCTCGGGCTCCCCACCCGGTTCCACGCTCAGCCGGGCGGCGCGGTCTCGCGGCCCGTGACCATGCCCATCGCGTCCGCGGGGTCACGGAGCGGCCCGAGCTTGCGAAACCGCTCGCGACGACCACGGCGGCGTTCGGCGGACGGGACGGCCGAGAGCTCGGTGAGGGCACGGTAGATGTACTGGTCGAGGATCTCGGCGGCCTGCTCGTGGTCCGTGTGCGCGCCACCCTCGGGCTCGGGCACCACGGCGTCCACCACGCCCCACCGGTAGCAGTTGGCGGCCGTGGGCTTGAAGGCCTGCGCCGCCAGCCTGGCCTTGCTGGCATCGCGCCAGAGGATGGCCGACGCGCCCTCGGGACTGATGACCGAGTAGGTGCTGTTCTCGAGCATGAGCACCCGGTCGGCCACGCCAAGCCCCAGCGCGCCCCCCGATGATCCCTCGCCGATGATGACGGCGATCGTGGGCACGTCGAGGCGCCACATCATCTGGATGCTGCGGCTGATGGCGCCGCCCTGCCCGCGCTCCTCGGCACTCGCGCCGGGGAATGCCCCGGGGGTATCGATGAGGGTCACCACGGGCATCCCAAGGCGATTCGCGATCTCCATCACGCGCATGGCCTTGCGGTAGCCCTCGGGCCCCGCCATGCCGAAGTTGCGGAAGGTGCGCTCCTTGGTGTCACGACCCTTCTGCTGGCCGATGAAGGCCACCGGCAGGTCATGGAAGCGCCCGAACCCCGCCACCAGCGCGGCGTCATCTCCGTACAGCCGGTCGCCGTGCATCTCCTCGAAGTCCGAGCACATACGCGTGATGTAGTCGAGCGTGTAGGGGCGCTCGGCGTGGCGCGCGAGCTGCACGCTCTCCCAGAGGTCGTCCTCCGGCGCCTCGGGGGCACGCCGCACCTTGCTGGCCACCTTGCGCACGAAGCGGCCACCGTGCTGCTTGTCGCTCACCCGGCATCCTCCCCATCAGTCGACCCTGGCCGCATGCGGTCCATCACCTTGCGCGGCAGCGAGGGAAGCGACTGCACCACATCGCCCACACGCTGGGCCCCGCCCTGGGCCCACTGGAGTGCCTGCGGCGCGGTGCTGCCGTTACCGGCCACCGGCGCGGGGCTGAGGATGTGCAGCATGCGCCCGATGCGTTCTGCCAGCTCGCGGCGGTCAACCACGTCGTCCACCTGCCCGTTTCGCAACTGGGCCTCGGCGCGCCCGAAGTCGGCCGGCAGCACCTCACGCGTGGTCTCCTCGATCACGCGCGGGCCGCTGAATGCGATGAGAGCGCCCGGCTCCGCGTACGTGACGTCACCAAGCGACGCGAACGAGGCCCAGACACCGCCGGTGGTGGGGTGCGCCAGCACCACGAACACGGGCACGCGGGCCTCCGCGAGGCTGTCGAGTGCGATAACGGTCTTGGCCATCTGCATGAGGGCGAGCGTGCCCTCCTGCATGCGGGCGCCCCCGGAAGCAGCCACCACGATGAGCGGTACTCCGCGGGCCGCGGCGTGATCGCATGCGCGGGCGAACTTCTCGCCCACCACCGCACCCATGCTGCCGCCCATGAACGTGAAGTCCATGACGGCTGCCACGGCCGGCATATGGCGCACCTCGAGATCCGCGCACACGATGGCCTCACCCATCCCCGTCGACTGCTCCGCGTCGCGGATGCGGTCGGCGTAGGGCTTGAGATCGGTGAACTGGAGGGGGTCGGCCGCGCGCAGCTCCGGCCAGAGCTCCACGAAGCCGCCGGGCTCGCCCAGCTGCTCCAGGCGCTCGCGCGCGGTGACGGGGAAGTGGTGGCCGCAGGCGGGGCACACGCGCAGGTTGCGACGCATCTCGTCGGCCGAGTAGTGGCTGTCGCACTTCGGGCACGTACCGGCATCCGCCTTGATCTTGCGGGGGCGGGCGTCACGATGCGCCAGCTGGCGCAGACGATCGACTGACACGTGGATGTTGCGTCCGACGCGGCTCATGCGGCGCCCATCATCTCACGGACTCCTTCTGGTGTATGGGTGCCGCACCCGTGGCCAGCCAATCCTCGACGGCCTTGCGGTAGGTGGGCACCAGCCGCGCCTCGTGGCGATGGGTGAGCAGATCGCGGGCCGCCACCTCGGGGGAGCGACCGCGCAGGCGCAGAACCGCGTATGCCACGAAGAGGGACCGGCGGCGCCCGCGCTGGCAGTGGATCAGCACGCGCGCATTCGGGTCGTCATCAAGCCATCCTGCGGCGATCTCGGCCGCGCGTGCCCACTTCGCGGGTGGCTGGTGCCGGCCGTGGTCCCACATGGGCGCCACTGCGACGTTGCGGTCACCGAACACCTGGCGCTCGGCGGAGAGGTCCTGACTGAAGTGCGTCTGAGGGCGAGCCCGGCAATTGACCACATGGGTGACCCCCTCGCGGGCAAGGTCCTGAAGGCTCGTGGGCGTGGGCACGCTGCCGATCGCGATGCGCTCATCACCGATCCAGGTCCACGGCCGCGTTCTCGTACCGGGGCCGTACACCCGGGTGGCCACGCGGAACCAGGCGTCGCGCACGGGCGTGAAAGCGAGGCGGATCCTGCTCGGGACGTGCCCCCCCGCGTGGCCGGACCGCGCCATCAGCTCTCCATGCGGCGGAACGCAAGGGTGGCGTTGTGGCCGCCGAAGCCAAAGACATTGGAGAGTGCCACCCGGACATCGGCCTCGCGGGCCTCATCGAGCACGTGATCCACGCCAGCGCACTCGGGATCGAGATCAGTGACGTTGATGGTGGGCGGAACCACCCCGTCGCGCACGGCGAGCGCGGTGAGCGCCGCCTCGAGGGCGCCGGCGGCGCCAAGGCAGTGCCCGTGCATCGACTTCGTGCTGCTCACCATCGTGGTCGCGGCCTTCTCCTCACCGAGCGCCCGCTTGATCACCCGGATCTCGGACGGGTCGCCCACGGGCGTGGAGGTGCCGTGGGCGTTGATGTAGTCGACCTCCGACGTGTCGAGGCCGGCGTCGGCGAGCGCCATGGTCATGGCGAGAGCCGGACCCACGGCCGTGGGGTCGGGCTCGGTGATGTGGTGGGCATCGCCCGACAGGCCGTAGCCCACGAGCTCGCAGATGATGTCGGCTCCGCGGTCGATCGCGTGCTGCATCTCCTCGAGCACCAGCACGGCACCCGCCTCACCCATCACGAACCCGTCGCGTCCCACGTCGAATGGGCGGCTGGCCGTGGCCGGGTCGTCGTTGCGCGTGGACAGGGCCTTCATCGCGTTGAAACCGGCCATTCCGACGAGGGCGATTGCGCCCTCGGTGCCGCCGGCGATCATCGCGTCGGCCCGGCCCAGCCGGATGTGGTCGAAAGCGTCACCGATGGCGTGGTTGGACGACGCGCAGGCGGTGGTGGCGCACGACAAGGGGCCCTGGAGCCCCAGCTCCATCGAGGCCTGGGCGGCGCCCATATTCGCGATGATGGTGGGAATGAACAGCGGCGACACGCGCGTGGGGCCGAGATCGCGCAGGCGCACGGTCTGCTCGTGGAAGGTCTGGATGCCGCCGATGCCACTGCCGATCATCACGCCCATGCGGTCAGGGGTGATGGTGCCCGCGATACCCGAGTCGGCGAAGCCCATCTTGGCCGCCGCCACCGCGAGGTGGGAGAAGCGGTCCATGCGGCGCGCGGCCTTCTTGTCGATGAACGCCTCCACGTCAAAGGCGGGCACCTCACAGGCGAACTTGGTGACGCACTCCACGGGATCAAACTGCTGGATGGGTCCGGCGGTGGACGTGCCGGCGCGCGCGGCCGCCCAGACCTCCTCGCGCCCGATGCCGAGCGGCGACACGAGGCCGAGGCCCGTGATCACCACGCGGCGGAGTCCATTGCTGTTCACGAGGCTGCTCATCGATTCGTCACCTACATCGCCAGTCCGCCGTCCACCGGGATGACCGTCCCGGTGATGAACGACGCCGCGTCCGTGCAGAGGAATGCCACGAGACCCGCGACATCCTCCGGTGTGCCCAGCCGCCCAAGGGGCGTATGGCCGGTCAACTGCTCTTTGATCTCATCGGAAAGGCCGGCGGTCATGTCGGTGACGATGTAGCCCGGGGCAATGGCGTTCGCCCGTACCCCGCGGCTCCCCGCCTCCTTGGCGAGGGCCTTCGTCATGCCGATGAGACCGGCCTTTGCCGCAGCGTAATTCACCTGACCTGCATTGCCCATGAGACCCACGACCGAGGACACCGCGACGATGGACCCGGTGCGGCGCTTCATCATCCCGCGAAGCGCCGAGCGGGCGCAGTAGAACGACCCCGACAGGTTGGTGTCGAGCACCGCCTGCCAGTCGTCGTCGCTCATGCGCATCATCAGGCCGTCGCGCGTGATGCCCGCATTCAGCACCAGCGCTCCGAGCGGGCCCAGGGCATCCTCCGCCCCGGACACCACCGCATCGGCAGCTGCGGAATCCGAGATGTCGCCCTGCACGATGGCGGCCGCGCGCCCAATCCCCTGCACGGCATCGGCCGTGGCGCGGGCACCGGCCTCGTCGGACACGTAGCCGACGGCCACATCGAAGCCCGCGCCCGCGAGCGCCACGGCACACGCCGCACCGATTCCGCGGCTTGCACCGGTCACCAGTGCCACGCTCATGCCATGACCTCCGTAATGCCCGCGAGGCCATCCGGCCCCGACACCTGGTGCAGCACGGCGTCGCGCGAGATGCGCTTGACGAGGCCCGACAACACACGTCCCGGACCGAGCTCCACGAAGCGGTCCGCGCCCATCGCCACAGCGGTCCCGACCGCGTGGCCGAAGCGCACCGGCGAGGTGAGCTGGTCGAGGAGCACGGGGCGCATGCGCTCAGCGGGTTCGACCTGCGCCGTGGTGGTGGAGAGGAACGCCGGATCGGGCGCCGTGGGCTGCCACGCCTCAAGCGCCGGGGCGAGGCGCGCGGCGGCGGGCTCCATGAGCGGGCTGTGGAACGCCCCGCCAACCTTGAGCTGCGTGGCCCTGATGCCGCGCTCCGACGCGATCGCGAGGAGCCGCGTGATGCCATCCACCGACCCCGAGGCCACCACCTGCCCCGGGCAGTTGTAGTTGGCGGGCCATACCTCACCGGCCTCATCGCAGAGCGCCTCGGCCTCGTCATCAGAGAGCCCGAGGATCGCGGCCATGGTTCCCGGGCGTGCCTCGCCGGCGGCCTGCATTGCGGAGCCACGTTCGCCCACGAGGCGCAGGGCATCGCCGAAGTCGATCGAGCCGCACGCCACGAGCGCCGAGAACTCACCGAGCGAGTGACCCAGTGCGAGATCACCGCGCAGGCCGTGGTCGGCAGCCACCCGGAAGGCGGCGATGCTCATGGTGAGGATGGCGGGCTGGCACACGTCGGTGCGCACCAGGTCGTCCTCGGGGCCCTCGAAGATGATGCGGGTGATGTCGTAGCCCAGCGCATCGTTCGCCTCGGCGAACGTGGCGGCTGCGACGGGGAAGGCCTCGGCCAGCTCGCGGCCCATGCCCACCTGCTGGGCGCCCTGCCCGGGGAACAGGAGTGCGATCACGGGCGCGGCTCCCATCGCACCAGCACGCTGCCCCAGGTGAGGCCCGCGCCAAAGCCCACCATCAGCACGAGGGCACCCTCCGTGAGCATCCCGGTGCCGTGTGCCTCGTCGAGCGCCAGCGGAATGGACGCCGACGACGTGTTGCCGTAGCGATCGAGGTTCATCACCACGCGCTCACGGGCGATGCCGAGCTTGTCGGACGCGTGATCCAGAATGCGCTCGTTGGCCTGATGGGCGACCAGCAGGTCGACATCGGCGATGGTGAGACCGGCTGCGGCGAGCAGGCGGCTGGCCGACTCCACGAGGATGCGCGTGGCGAACCGGAAGACCTCGCGACCGTTCATGTGGATGCAGAGATCGGCGTTGGTCACCCCCTCCGACGTGGAGGGCAGGCGCGAGCCACCGGCGCGCACGTGCAGGTCGTCCCGGCCCGTGCCATCGCTACCGAGCTCAAAGCCCAGGATGCCGGTGCCGGGATCACCCTCATCGGCCTCCACCAGCACGGCGCCTGCACCGTCGGCGAACAGGACGCACGTGGCGCGGTCATTCCAGTCGACGATGCGCGAGAGGGTCTCGGCCCCCACCACCACGACCTTGCGGGCTGCCCCGCTCTCGATCATGCCGGTGGCCTGCGTGAGTCCGTAGATGAATCCGCTGCACACGGCATTGATGTCGTACGCGGCGGTGCCCGTCATGCCGAGGGCCGTGGCCACCAGCGGAGCCGTGGGCGGGAAGAGGTGATCAGGGGTGGTCGTGGCCACGATCAGCAGGTCGATGCTCGCCGGATCGGTGCCGGTGGCATCGAGGAGACGCCTCACGGCCTTCGTTGCGAGGTCGGACGTGGCTTCGTCCGGCGCCGCGATATGGCGCTCGTGGATACCGGTGCGCGACACGATCCACTCGTCGGAGGTATCGACGAGTTCCTCGAGTTCCGCATTGGTCATGATCCGCTCGGGTGCATATGACCCGACGCCCGTCAGGCGCGCGCGGGCGCGCGTCCTCGGACCGGCGACCAGCACGGTCAGGCGTCCCCCGCCATGTCGCGGTCGACGATCGCGAACTTGAGGAGGGCCTGGCATGCGATCTGATCGCCGACCTTCGCCACGGCCTCGGCCTCGCCGATGGGTCCGCGCACCCGGGTGACGCGGGTGTGCATGTCGAGTGTGTCCCCGGGGCGCACGGGGCGCTTGAAGCGGCACTTGTCGACCCCCGCGAACAGGGCGAGCTTGCCGGCGCCGTCCGGCGTGGACAGGGCGGCCAGGGCACCGGTCTGGGCCAGTGCCTCGACGATGATCACGCCCGGCATGATCGGCTCACCGGGGAAGTGACCGACGAGGAATGGCGTGTCGGGCGCGAGGGTCCAGCGCGCGCGCGCGGACTCCCCGGGTACGAGCTCCAGGATCTCGTCGATGAAGAGGAACGGCTCCCTGTGCGGAAGGACGTCCTTGGGGTCCGGAAGGCTCGACACGTTCCGGCAAGGCTACTTGTTTCATGTGCGCCGTATCCTCTCCCGGATGCCGTCATCCGCCGCCACGCACCCATCTGTCTGCCCGGTATGCGGCATGGCCGACGGCCGCGTGATCCTCACGGGCCGCGATCACCGGAGGGGCACCCCCGGGGAGTTCCGGGTGGTCGAGTGCCCGTCGTGCCGGCTGTGCCGCACCGACCCATGGCCGGACGACCCGGCCGCGTG
>JBIIQA010000160.1:0-3536 GCA_044342355.1 Miltoncostaeaceae bacterium
CTCAGCGGGCGCCGGACGTGGTTGCTCGACGAGCCATTCGGCGCACTCGACGCCCTGACGCGCGCCGACATGCATCAGGTGCTGCTCGACATCCACGCGGAGCACGAGCCCACCGTCCTGCTGGTCACGCACGACATCCGCGAAGCCGTCACCCTCTCACATCGCGTCCTCGTCGCAAGCCCGCGCCCCATGCGCATCACGCGCGAGATCGAGGTGGACGCCGCGGATCGCGATGGGGCGGCGGTGCAGGTGCTGGATGCCCTGCGTATGGCGGCGGGCGTGACATGACCACTGCCGACACAGCCACTCCGACCATCACCGACGACGTCGGGGGTCACCCGCGCCGCCGCCGCATGCACCCCGGACAGGTGGTGGCGACGGTCATCCTTCCCCTCGGCCTCCTCGTGGCGTGGCAGGTGGCCACATGGGTGTTCTCGCCCCGCGAGTGGATTCTCCCCTCCCCCATTGATGTCGCCCGCGCCGGTATCGATGCACGCGAGCGTCTGTGGTTCCACGCGCAATGGACGATCCTCATTGCCGCGATCGGCCTGGCCATCGCCGTCGCCATCGGTGCGGCCCTCGCCTACGTCATCGCGCGAAGCCGGCTTGCCGCGCTGGCCGTCTATCCCTGGGTGATCGTGACCCAGGTGATCCCCCTCGTTGCGCTGGCCCCACTTCTCGTGCTCTGGTTCCCGCCGTTCGTGGCCATCCTTGTACTGGCAGCGGTGATGAGCGTCTTTCCCATCGTCGTGGCCGGCGTGGATGGCCTGCGCAGCACGGACCCGGACCTCATCCGTGCCACCCGGGGTCTCGGGGCCACGGAGGCCTGGACGTGGCATCACGTGCGCATCCCCGCCGCGCTTCCGCGGCTGTTCACCGGTATGCGGCTGGCCGCCGTGTTCGTGGTGTCGGGTGCTGTGGTCGGCGAACTCGTGGCGTCTGACCGCGGCCTCGGTGCCCTCACCCGTCTGTCCGCCGGCCAATTCGAGACCGCCCTCACCTTCGCAGGCGTCGCCATCCTCGCCCTCATCGGGCTCGCCCTCTTCGGGCTCGTCGCCCTCGCCGAATACCTCGCTCTCCCAGGGGCACGGCGCGCCACGCGCCGCCGCCCACCACCAACCGAACCGGAAGGTCCACCGTGCGCCGATCCCCACACCTGATCACCCTGTGCATGTGCCTCGCGCTCGCGCCCGTCCTCGTCGCAGGATGCGGCGACGGCACCCCCACCTCCGCATCGACCAGCGCGCAGACCGGACCGCCCAAGGACGTCAGCCTCGTACTCGACTGGTTCCCCAACGCCGACCACGCGGGCATCTTCATGGCCACCTCGACGGGGCTCGACACCCGGGCGGGCGCCGACATCACCACATCGGTGCCGAGCGACCCCACCACCACGCTCACCGCGGTTGCGGCCGGCAAGAAGGACCTGGCCATAACGTATGCGCCCGAACTGCTGATCGCACGGTCGAAGGGCGTTCCGGTCACGGCCGTGGGTGCGATCGCGCAGGTGCCACTGAACTCGATCATGGCCCGTGCGGACTCGGGGATCACCCGCCCCCGGGACCTCGAGGGGAAGACCGTCGGAATCGCAGGGGTGCCGAGCGACCGCGCACTGCTCGACACCGTTGTGGCGGCTGACGGCGGGGACCCGTCCACGGTCCGGACGAAGATCGTGGGCTACAGCCTGGCTCCCTCTCTCGCAGCCGGGAAGGTCGACGCGATCATCGGCGCGTACTGGAACATCGAGGGCCCGGACCTGCGCATGAAGGGCGTGCCCGTGACCGTGCTGAAGCTCGATGACTACGGCGTGCCGAAGTACGACGAACTGGTCATCGTGACGTCCGAGGACAACCTCGCCGATGCACAGAGGTCGGCCGCCATCCGGGCCGCCCTCGCCGGCATCGCCGCCGGCACGGACGCCGCCGTGAAGGACGTCAGCGGATCGGTGAGCGCGCTCGAAAAGGCCAACCCCGACATTGCGAAGGGGCCCCTCCCCGCCCAGGTGAGGGATACGCTTCCCGCCCTCATCCCCGAGGGCAGCTCCGCACTGCAGATGGACCCGGCCCAGTGGGACTCCCTTGCCACATGGATGCGCGAGAAGGGCCTCATCACGACGAGCATCACGGGCTCCGACGCAATCGACAGCTCCCTGCTGCCCGGGGCATCGCGATGAGCGACTCGGTGTTCCCCCTCATCATCGAGACAGGAACCGGCGTGGACCTCACGGGTGACGACGCCACCAAAGCCGCGGTGCGCGCAGTCGAGGACACCATCCGCCGGGTCCTCTTCCCGCGCATGCGCGACCTGCTGCCGGGCGGTGACCGCGCCAACATGCGCGTGGAGGCCACCATCGCCGTGCCGGGCGCAGACCGGGTGGACATCGACGCCGTGCGCCGTCACTTTCCCTACGGCCAGGTGACGGTGACCGCAGTCGAGGGCGGACACCGTCAGCCGAATGGCCTGATGGACGACGACGGCCACGAGGGCACCATCCTCGTGGCCGTCGCGGTCATTTCGGTGGGATGGTGACCTAGAGCGGGGTCCCCGACTTGAGCGTGACCCCCAGGTGCTCGCGCAGCATCAGGGCGATGAGGCGCTCCGCCCCCGCGGCGGCCCCGGGATCAACCGCATCCCGCGCCTCGGCAAGGGGCCGGGAGAGAAGCGCCACGAGGGCATCCGCCGCGTCGGGGTCGAGGTGCTCCGCCCCGGAGCCCACACAGCACGCCGGGCAGACGGCCCCTCCCGCAGTCGCCGAGAACCCGGCCAGAGGTGGCGGTCCGCCGCAGGCGGCGCACGACGCGAGATGTGGCACGAGCCCCGCTGCCGCGAGCAGTTTTGCCTGCATTCCGAGGACATACGGCTCGAGCCGGGGCTCCCCCGCCAATGGAGACGCCGTGCTGATGAGTTGCAGTGCGCGGGTGGTGAGGTTGTAGGCGGCCTCCGCCTCCTCGCTCTCGGGCACCACGCGCATCACGACCTCGAGCACCGACCCGGCGGCGCGCAGTCGGTAGCCGTCCATCCAGAGGCCGGCCCCCGCATCCACCACCTGTGATGAGCGGAGGATGAGCAGGTCACCCCGCCCCTCCACGAGGCTCGCCTGCAGGCGCACCCCGGGCTGCAGGCGCCCCCCCTGGCGTGACGTGGGCTTGCGCGCACCCTTGGCGATCACCGACACCCGCCCCAGTCCGGGTGCGAGCAGCGTGAGGATTGCGTCGGACTCGCCGTAGCGCAGGGTGCGGAGGACCACGGCCTCGGTCTCGATCAGTGCCACGACCGGAGTGTCGCAGCGGGCCCGGATCGCCTAGCCTGCAGCGCATGCATGAGGTCATCGTCTATTCCACAGATCCCTGCCCGTTCTGCAGCCGGGCCAAGGCCCTTCTCGCACAGCGCGACATCGCCTTCACCGAGGTCATGATCTCGCGTACCGACGATGACGCCCGGAACAGGCTCGTGGCCGAGACGGGTGGCTACACGTTTCCGCAGATCCTCATCGACGGGACGAACATCGGTGGCTTCGACCAGCTCTCCGCGCTCGA
>JBIIQA010000161.1:0-3532 GCA_044342355.1 Miltoncostaeaceae bacterium
TCTTCCACCCGGATGACGACGGCTCGCAGATGGGCAAGATCACGGAGGAGCACATCCGCGGCCTGTCCGGTCCGCAGATGGCCGAGGTCATCCGCGAGGTCATCGAGGATGCCCCCGGGCACCTGGTGGGCTTCGATGAGCTCACCCCGGCCGAGGCCGATCCCCCTGCGCCCGTGGTGCGCGGCGGGCGCATTCCCGCGCCCGATCCGGGCTCGCCCGGGTTCGCGCTGGCCCAGGCGCTGCGGATACTCGATACCCCATCGCCCTACGGCGGTACGTGGTCGAGTCGCGTGCACGTGTACATCGCCCCTGCGGTGACCTCGGCCATGGCGGCGGGCCTCGGGCCCAACCGCAACCTCGGGCGTGACGGCAAGGCCCGCTTCCGCACGTACCGCACGGTGATGACGGGCCTCGCGCGCGTCGGCGCGATTTGGATCGAGGCCTACCACGGGAAGACGGTCCCGCTGCAGCCCTTCACCGTGCGCGAGTGGCAGAGGGCACCCGCGGCCTTCACCGCGGAGTACCGGCGTGCCGGGGGCGACCCCTCCCGCCTGCATTTTCTCCTCACCGGAACCGACGCCTACCCCGCCGGGCGCCTGCCGGCATCCTGCACCACGCCGCAGGGCTGTCAGTGGGCGCTCGCCGAGGCAACTCCCGCGGGGCGGGCCATCATCGCCAACGGAGTGGGCGGGTACCGCCTGGGCCCGCATGCCCGTCCGTGGCTGGCCGAATGGCAGGCCCGGGTGTCCTAGGCTGGCGCTGTGCTTGACCGCATTGCGCGCATCTCCCAGAGCCACCCCATCACGGTCATCCTGGGGTCCCTCGCCGCCGCCGCCGTCGCCCTCGTGGTGGGGCTGCTGCTCGTCGGGGGTCTGTCGGCCAGCGGGTTCAACGATCCCGGGTCCGATGCGGTGCTCGCGCAGAACGCAGTGGTGGACGCCACGGGGGCCTCTGCCGTGCCATCGATGGTGGCGATCGTCGACCCCGGGGTGCCCATCGCCTCACCCGAGGGGCAGGCGGCCGTCGCACGCGTGGTGCGTGCAATGGGTCAGGATCCCGGCGTGGCGCGCGTGGCGGCCCCGGTGCCGGGGCAGGACGTCCTGGTCTCGTCCGACGGTGACAAGGCGAGCGTCCTCGCATTCTTCGGCGATATCGACGATGACGAGTCGCAGCGCACTGCCGCACGCCTCGAGACCCAGCTGGAGCGCATCCCCGGTGTGACCGTGGGCGGTGGCTGGACCGCTGCCGCGGAGACGAGTTCGATCGTGGGAGAGGACCTCCTCCGGGCCGAACTCATCGCGTTCCCTCTCCTGTTTCTCGTATCGCTGTGGGTCTTCCGCGGGTTGGTGGCGTCGCTGCTGCCCCCGCTCATGGGCGCCCTCGTCATCTTCGGCGGGTTCTTCTTCCTGGGCGTCGGCAACGAGGTGTTCGGGCTCTCGGTCTACGCGCTCAACCTCGTGACCGGTCTCGGCCTCGGCCTCGCCATCGACTACAGCCTGCTCATCGTCTCGCGGTACCGCGAGGAGATCGCGCGTACCGGGCCGGGGTATGAGGCCCTCGCCACCACCATGCGCACGGCGGGGAAGAGCGTGATCTTCAGCGCCATCACCGTGGGCGCGGCGCTTGCGGCGCTGATGATCTTCCCCCAGGACTTCCTCTTCTCGATGGGGTTCGGGGGCCTCGTGGTGGCCCTGGTGGCGGCCGTGGTGGCGGTGGGTGTCCTGCCCGCCGTGCTGGCCCTCCTCGGGTCGCGCATCAATGCGCTGGCGCCGCGCCGGTGGCGCGCGCGCAGCGAGGCCGCTGACCGCATGGAGAAATCCGGCGGCTGGTACCGCCTGTCGCAGGGGGTCATGCGCCGGCCGGCACTGGTGGCCATCGTCAGCGCGGCCGCGATGATCCTGCTCGCCCTCCCGGCCCTCGACGTGCGGTTCACCACCACCGATTCCAGCGTGCTGCCCACATCCTCCAGCGCGCGGCAGGTGGACGACACCCTCACCCGCGAGTTCCCCGGCGCGGGTACCACTCCCATCTTCCTCGCCATCGAGGCACCCCGGACGCCGTCGGCCACGCAGCAGGTGGAGGCCGTCGCACGCGACGTGGCGGCCCTGCCGGCCGCCGCCGCCGTCGAGCCGCCCCGCTATGTGGGCGATGGCCTGTGGCAGGTCAACGCGTACTCGCGCTACCGCGCCCTCGATGACCGCAGCATCGCGCTTGTGCAGCAGATCCAGGCGCTCAACGATCCATTCCCCACCCTGGTCGGGGGCTTCACCGCGCTCTTCGTCGACCAACGCGCCAGTCTTGGCGCCCACCTGCCCTGGGCCGTGCTCATCATCGTGGCCGTCACGATCATCGCCCTGTTCATCATGACCGGATCGGTGCTGCTGCCCATCAAGGCCGTGATCATGAACCTGCTCACGCTCGGGGCCACGCTCGGCGCGCTCGTGCTCATCTTCCAGGATGGGCGGCTCGAGGGATTCCTCGGGTACTCGAGCCAGGGCGCCGTCGACCTCACGCAGCCCATCCTCATCGGGGCGCTGGCCTTCGGCCTGTCCACCGACTACGCCGTATTTCTCCTGTCGCGCATCAAGGAGATACGCGATTCGGGCGTCGGGGAGAGGGAATCCGTCGCACTCGGTCTGCAGCGCACGGGCCGCGTGGTGACGGCCGCCGCGCTGCTGTTCTGCATCGCGATGGGGGCCTTCGCCACGTCGCGGATCGTCATCATCAAGGAGCTCGGAATCGGCACGGCACTGGCGGTTGCGCTCGATGCCACGATCGTGCGCGCCCTGCTCGTGCCGTCGCTCATGGCCCTCCTCGGCAAGTGGAACTGGTGGGCCCCGGGCCCTCTGCGACGCCTCCATGAACGCATCGGGGTGAGAGAGGGCGGCTGAGCCGCTATTGTCCCGCGTCGGTCCGGACCAATCCGCGGAGGATCCACCCGATGTCGCAGCACGTCTCTCTCACCGTCACCACGCGCTCCGAGCGCGGCAGCTCGGCCAACCGCCGCCTGCGGAAGTCGGGCCGGCTCCCGGGTGTCCTCTATCAGCCGGGTGGCGACTCCCTGGCCTTCGACGCCGACGAGTACGAGGTGCGTCGCCTTATCCGCCGGGGTGGCGTCCGCTCCGCGGTCGTCGACCTCACCGTCGACTCGGCTGCGCCCCGCACGGTGCTGTTCAAGCAGTGGGACACCGACCCCGTGCGCGATGAGATCACCCACCTCGACCTTCAGGAGGTCGACCTCACGGTTGAGGTGGAGGCGGACATCCCCGTCATCCTCATCGGTGTTGCGCAGGGCGTGCGTGACGGCGGCATCCTCGACCAGACGACCCAGACGGTGCGCGTGCGCGCGCTGCCGGACGCGCTGCCGCGCTCGATCGAGTTCGACCTGACTGACGTGGGGATGGGTGAGTCGGTGCACGTGTCCGACCTGGTCGTGCCTGCGGGCGTGGTCATCGTCACCGAGTCCGAGTACGGCGTTGCCTCGGTCATGATGACCCGTGCAAGCCTGTCCGCCGAGGATGGCGGCGACGAG
>JBIIQA010000162.1:0-3530 GCA_044342355.1 Miltoncostaeaceae bacterium
GCGGTCATCACCGTGGCGGTCATCCAGCCACGTGTTCAGGCGGGTCACCGCAACACCAACGTGGTGCTGGTGTCCGCTGTGGCCGCCCGCATGCGCGAACTCCCCCGTGCACCGATACTCGCCGAGGACTACACGTGGTGGGCCAAGCTCAACGCATTCCTGCCGCAGGGACGCCTTCCGGTGCCGCGGGTGATTGATCCGGCGTACCTCGATGACGAGGAGCGGGCGCGGGGGCGGCGCCTACTGCCCCTCCCCGACCCCGCGGACTACCGGGGCGGATACGTGGTGACGGGTCCGGTGCGCGAGGTGGCCGGCTGGCCGGATAACTGGGCCGGCGCCAGGCGGCGTATCGCCGCGCAGGTGCCCCGGGGCGAACTCACCCGCGTGGCCGTGGTGGGACGCGCGACGATCTGGCGATGGGATGGCTGAGGTCTGCGGAAGGGGTCGCGTATCGTGCGCACCGGTGAGGACGGCAATCGTGATCCCCGCGCGTAATGAGCAGGCGACCGTGGGCCATGTCGTGGCCGGTGCCCGCCTGAGCATGCCCGGTGCGCACATCATCGTCGTCGACGATGCCTCCACCGACCACACGGCGGAGCGCGCGGATGCGGCGGGCGCCGACGTGCTCGCGCTCCGCGCGCACTCCGGATACGCCGGGGCTCTGCGCGAGGGCTATCGGGCGGCGCTGGATGGCGGGGCCACCGCGCTGCTGCAACTCGACGCCGATGGACAGCACCTGCCCGCCGATCTCCCGCGCCTGCTCGACTCCCTGGGTGACGCCGACCTCGTTCTGGGCTCGCGGTTCCTCGGGCCGACCCCCGGCTACGCCATTCCCCCTCTCCGGAGAGTCGGCATGGCGGCATGCCGCTGGATGGCATCGGCCGTCGGTGGGCTGCGGGTCACCGATCCCACATCAGGCCTGCGCGCCCTCACCCCGCGCGTGGCAGGGCACATCGCCGACCACGGCTTCCCCTCGGGCCTCACGGAGACCAGCCTGCTCATCCACCTCCATCGCGCGGGAATCCGCATCCGGGAGATCCCGGTCAGCATGCGGGCATCTCAGGGGGATTCAATGCACGCGGGCCTTGCGGGTGGGGCGCATCTCGTGCGCATCTCATGGGCAGTGCTGGGCCTTGCCGCGCGCGGGACCGCGCGCGATATCGCCCCGGAGCCCGCGCTGGCCCCGCGGAACACCCTGTAAGGAGATTGTGTGCGAAGGGCTGCCTGAGCAGGCCCTTCCGCATTCGTGCGCCATATTGGAGAGGTGACGCCCCTCCTGTTCCGCCGCCGACTCCTGGGCGGCGCACTCATTCTCGGTTTCGCGATCGCACCGATCGGGGCCACCATGGCCGCGCCCGGCGCCGAACAGCGGCCCGCCCCGGGCAGCGCTGCCGATTCACCCGCGCGCCAGGGGAATGGAAACGGTGGTGGTCGCAATCCCGGTAACGGGAATGGGAATGGGAATGGCGGGGGCGGCGGCAATCCGGTCATCACGCCTCCAGGCCGGCCGGGGAACCCGGGCGGACCCGCGATCCCCGGAGGCGACGGGGGGAGCCGGCCCGGGGGAACCGCGCCCGGACCGGCGGTGGCGGTGCCCAAGGGCGTTCCGACCGCCGGGCTCGCCGCCGGGAGTGGCGCGGTGCAGGTCCGCGCGTACGTCGACCTCGGGAACATCACCGACGCACAGGCTCACCAGCGCGTGGTGCCGGCGCTCCTGCAGAAGGTCGCCGCGGAAGGCCTCGGCTCCATCGCTCTCCGCCCGCTCGTGATGGGGCGCGATGCCAACAGCATCGAGGCCGCAGGCGCGCTCATCGCGGCATCCCGGCAGAACCGGGCCTGGTTCGTGGCCGGGCACCTGATCAGCGCACGCACGACGAAGAAGGGCGACTGGATCACCCCCGCGTCGCTGCGCTCCATCGGGAAGGCCATCGGCGGCCTCGCCGTGGCGCGCTTCGTGCGCGACGCCACCAGCCGTTCGGTATACCCGCAGCTCAACACCATCCGGCGGGAGGCGGTCGCCGCGAAGGTCACCATCACCCCGACCTTCGTGGTGAAGGGGCCGCGGGGCACGCGCGTGGTGAGCGACCCCGAAAGTGCCGCCGAGGTCATGAGCGCCATCGGCGAGGTTCGCGAACTCAACTAGCCTGCCAGTCATGCCCACATCGCTTGTCACCGGCGGAGCCGGATTCCTCGGCTCCCATCTCTGCGACCGCCTGCTTGCCGACGGTCACCGGGTCCTCTGCGTCGACAATCTCGACACCGGGACGCTCGAGAACATCGAGCACATCCGTTCCGGGGACTTCATGTTCATCGAGCACGACATGATCCGGCACCTCGAGATCGGCGAGGCGGTGGACGAGGTGTTCCACCTGGCCTCCCCGGCGAGCCCCATCGACTACCTGCGACTGCCGCTCCACACCCTCAAGGTCGGCTCGTACGGAACCCACAACGCGCTCGGGCTCGCCAAGAGGCACCGTGCGCGCTTCCTGCTGGCATCGACCAGCGAGGTCTACGGAGATCCGCAGGTGCACCCGCAGCGCGAGGACTACTGGGGGCATGTCAACCCCATCGGTCCGCGCGGCGTGTACGACGAGGCCAAGCGCTACGCCGAGGCCCTCACCATGGCGTACCACCGCCAGCAGGGCGTCGATACGCACATCGTGCGCATCTTCAACACGTATGGGCCGCGCATGCGGCCCAAGGATGGTCGTGCCATCCCCACCTTCCTCCGCCAGGCCGCCGAGAGCGCCCCGCTCACGGTCTTCGGCGACGGCAGCCAGACGCGCTCATTCTGCTTCGTGACCGATCTCATCGAGGGCCTCGTGCGCCTCATCCGCAGCGATGAGCACGACCCCGTGAACATCGGGAATCCCGAGGAATACACCATCCTCCAGCTCGCCGAGGCCGTCCTCGCCGCCACCGGATCGTCATCGGAGATCATCTACGAGGCGCTTCCCCAGGACGACCCCACGGTGCGCCAGCCGGACATCACACGCGCGCGCGCCATCCTTGGATGGGAGCCCACCATCGGCCTCGGAGATGGCCTGGACATGACCCTTCGGTCCTCGGGCGCCCCCTCCGCGATCACCCGCACCTGACGCACTGATGGACGGCCCCGCCGTCGTCGCCACAGGTCTGCGCAAGGCCTATGGCACACGCATCGCCGTGGACGGCATCGATCTCCAGGTGGCGCGGGGTGAGTGCTTTGGGTTCCTCGGACCCAACGGTGCCGGCAAGACCACCACCATGCGCATGCTGGCCTGCCTGTCATCGCGCGATTCGGGCGACCTCCGGGTGCTCGGAATGGACCCCGACCGCGAGCCGCGGGCGCTCAAGGCACGGCTCGGCGTCGTTCCCCAGGACGTCAACCTCGATCTCGAGCTCACGGTGCTCGAGAACATGCTCGTGTACGCCCGGTACTTCGGCATCCCCGGTCGCGAGGCCCGCGAGCGTGCCGAGGGCCTCCTCGCGTTCGTTGATCTCCTCGCGCGCGCGGACGACACCGTCAGCCGGCTCTCCGGGGGCATGCA
>JBIIQA010000163.1:0-3517 GCA_044342355.1 Miltoncostaeaceae bacterium
GAGCACCCACAGCGCCACCACCGCGGCCGTGCCCCCCTCCTCCGTGCTGCCGAACGCGAAGAGGCTCGCGATGCCGAGCGCGCCGAACGGGACGGCGCCGGCGAGCGCGCCGAGCGCGAAGCGCGTCACATCACCGAGGCGGCCGAGCCGCGGGTCCGCGCCCAGGCGGCGAATGGCCCACGCCGCCACGATCGCCGCAAGGGCATTGGCGAGGACCACCGGCGCCGTGGCCGCGCCCACCGGGCCGTAGGCGGGTGCGGCTGCGAGGCCACCGATCACCAGCGCGGGCCAGAGCCCGGGGCCCCCGAGCAGCAGCCCCGCGAGCGCCACGCCCCCGGGCAGCCATACACCCGCGACGCCGCTACCCGCTCCTGTGGTGAGGCTTGCCAGCGCGTCGGCCGCGGCGAACGCGGCAGCGAGGAGGAGGACGCGCAGACCCCACGGGAGCCAGCCCGCGCGGGGCGTCATGCGTGGGCCGGGAGGACGCGCATCGGCGGGCAGGATAGCCCGGCACCGCGGGAGCCCCGACCACCACCGCAGTGCCGTAGCGGGCCCCCAGCGCGTCGTTCACCGCCCCGTCCGGTTCAGCCCAACTGCAGCAGGCCACCCGGAATGGAGACGCAGAGCGGCGGCACTGACGGCGCACCGCCGGGGTCACCGGGCGATCACCACCGCACTCCTCCAGCGTCCCCGGGTCAGCAGGAGACGCGCGCACCCTGGCGTCAGGACTCGGTGTTCTCCAGGTCGAGACCGTTGTGGTGGAGCATGTGCCCCATCTTGTCGCGCTTGGTGGCGAGGTAGCGGGCGTTTTCGTCGCCCGGCTCCGCCTCGATGGGTACGCGCTCCACAACCTTGAGCCCGTACCCCTCGAGTCCGATGATCTTCTTCGGGTTGTTGGTGAGCTGCCTGATGGTGGTGAGGCCCAGGTCAACGAGAATCTGTGCGCCGATGCCGTAGTCGCGCAGGTCGGCGGGGAAGCCCAGCTGCAGATTTGCCTCGACGGTGTCGAACCCGTCGTCCTGCAACTCATAGGCCTTCAGCTTGTTGATGAGGCCGATACCGCGGCCCTCCTGGGCGATGTAGAGCAGCACGCCCCGGCCCTCGTCGGAGATCATGCGAAGCGCGGCATGCAGCTGGTCGCCGCAGTCGCATCGCAGTGACCCGAACACGTCGCCGGTGAGGCACTCGGAGTGCACGCGCACCAGGACGTCCTGCGTGCCATCAACCTCGCCGCGGACCAGCGCCATATGGTGCTTGCCGTCGATGAGCGACGTATACCCCACGGCGGTGAAGTCACCGTACTGGGTGGGCAGGCGCACGGCGGCCCCCCGCTCGATGAGGCGCTCAGTGCGCCGCCGGTGCTCGATGAGGTCGGTGATCGTGATCATGCGCAGTCCGTGCTCCTGCGCGTACCCCACCAGGTCATCCACCCGGGCCATCTCGCCGTCGTCCTTCATGATCTCGCAGATCACCCCGGACGGGATGAGCCCGGCCATGCGGGCGAGGTCGACGGCCGCCTCGGTGTGGCCGGCCCGCTCGAGCACCCCACCGGGCTTGGCGCGAAGCGGGAATACGTGACCCGGCTTCACGAGGTCGCCGGCGGTCGAATCGGGGTCGATGGCCACCATGATCGTGCGTGAGCGATCGGGGGCACTGATGCCGGTGGTGATTCCCTCGCGCGCCTCGATCGACGCCGTGAAGGCGGTGCCGAGCGGTGCCTCGTTCCGGCGCACCTGCTGGGTGAGCCCGAGCTGCTCGCAGCGGTCCTCCGTGAGGGCGAGGCACACAAGACCGCGTCCGTAGGTGATCATGAAGTTCACGGCGTCGGGCGTGGCGAACTGCCCCGCGATGACGAGGTCGCCCTCGTTCTCGCGATCCTCCGAGTCGACCACCACGACCATGCGGCCGGAGCGGATGTCCCCGATGGCCTCCTCGATGGAGGAGAAGGGCGTGGTTGAGGTGCTCAGGAGGTCTCTCCCCCGTCGACGTGCGGGCGGACAAGTGCTTCGACGTACTTTGCCACCACATCGGCCTCGAGGTTGACCCTACGGCCCACGGTGTCGGGTCCGAGGGTGGTGGCCTGCATGGTGTGCGGGATGAGTGCGATCGTGAAGCCATCCGACTCGCGGGTGGCCACGGTGAGACTCACCCCGTCCACCGTGATGCTGCCCTTCTCCACCACGTAGCGGAGCACGCCGGGCGGTGCCGCGACGGACATGAGCACGCCCTCGCCCTCGGGCGTGATGGCACGGATGGTTCCGGTGCCATCCACGTGCCCCTGCACGATGTGGCCTCCCAGCCGATCGCCCACGCGCATGGCGCGCTCCAGGTTGACCGTGTCGCCGGCCTCGCGGTCGCCCACGGAGGTGCGCCGGAGCGTCTCCTCGACGCAGTCGACGGCGAAGGTGTCGTCGGTCAGCGCGACGACCGTGAGGCAGGCCCCGTTGACCGACACGGAATCGCCGAGGGCCAGACCGTCACGCACCACATCGCACGCGATGACCATGCGGGCGCCCGCTGCGCTGGGGGTGCGCTCGCGCACCGTTCCCATCTCCTCCACCAAGCCGGTGAACACCGCGTCAGCCCTCCCCGGGAATGGGTCTGAGCCGACCCATCACCAGTACATCATCGCCAAGGCGCTCCACGCGGGGAGAGCGGATCCGGGCGGCGTCGGCGATGTGATCGGCCCCCACCCCCCGGGCCGCCATGGGGGCACCGTCGCCACCGATGACCAGCGGTGCCACCACCCACGCGAGCCGATCCACGAGGCCGGCCTCCAGCAGGGCCCCCGCGATGGTGGGGCCGCCCTCCACGAGCACCGACTGGACGTCGCGCGCGGCGAGGGCATCCAGGGCGGCGGCGAGGAATGCGGCACCGTGATCGGCGTCGACCAGGTCCACATCCGCACCGGCGGACCGGAGGGCATCGATGCGCGTGACATCCGCCGCTGCGCCGGCGATGACGACCACGGGCACGTCAGCGGCACTTGCCACCAGCGCGGATGCGAGCGGCAGGCGCGCGTGCGGATCGAACACCACCCGCAGCGCGTCGCGGCCCCCGGGCACCTCGACGTCACGGGCGGTGAGCATGGGGTCATCGGCCACCGCGGTGCCGATTCCCACCGCGACGGCGTCCACCTCGGCCCGCCAGCGGTGCACCAACGCACGGGCCTCGGGGCCGGATATCCAGCGGGTGTTGCCGGTTCGGGTGGCCACGCGCCCATCAAGCGACGCGGCCATCTTCAGCGTGACCTCGGGACGGCCCGTCGCCGCCCACGTGAGAAACGGTGACGCCGCCTCACGAGCGCGCACGGCGTCCTCACCGTCGGCAACCACCACCTCGAGGCCGGCCTCCTCGAGAATGCGCACCCCCTGGCCGCGGGTGCGCTCGAGCGGATCGAGCGTGCCGATGACCACCCGGCGGATTCCCGCGCTGATGACCGCCTCGGTGCACGGACCCGTGCGACCGGTGTGTGAGCACGGCTCGAGGGTGCATACGAGGGTCGCACCGCGTGCAT
>JBIIQA010000164.1:0-3468 GCA_044342355.1 Miltoncostaeaceae bacterium
GTGGTGATGGAAGACGTGTGGGTGTGGGACAAGAACCGGCCCACGCGCATCATCCCCCGGGTGGAGATCCACACCACGCAGGACGTCACGGTGGAGGTGCTGCGCGCGGATGATGACCCCGCGGACGTCATCGACGAGCCACTCGACCTCCCGCCGGCGGTGTGAGCGCCATGCTGCTCGCCGTTGACGTCGGCAACTCGCAGACGGTCGCCGGGCTCTTCTCCGGCGACGAACTGCTTCACGACTGGCGCGTGTCGACGGTCCGCCGCACCACGGTGGATGAGCTCGCCGCCAGTCACGACAACATCCTGCAGCTGCGTGGCGGCAGCCTCACCGAGGTCGACCACATCGTCGTCGCCTCGGTCGTGCCGGAGCTCACGGTCGCCTATCAGGCCCTGGCGGACCGCTACCTCGACCGCCCGGCTGTGGTGGTGGGCCCCGGGGTGCGCACCGGAATGCCGTTGCTGGTGGACAACCCGCACGAGGTGGGTGCCGACCGCATCGCGAACGCCATCGCAGCGCATGCGCGTCACGGGGGGCCGTGCGTGGTCGTCGACTTCGGCACGGCGACCACCCTCGACGTGGTCTCGGCTGACGGCGAGTTCATCGGGGGAGTCATCGCGCCCGGTGTGGACAGCGGCCTCGATGCGCTGTCGCAGCGCGCTGCGCGCCTCATGCGCGTCGAGTTGGCCACTCCCCCCGCGGCAATCGGGCGCAACACGGTGGAGAGCATGCAGTCGGGGCTCGTCCTCGGCGCGGCCGCGATGGTGGATGGCATGGTGAGCCGCATCGCCGGCGAGCTCGGCGCCCAGCCCGTCGTCGTGGCGACCGGCGGGCTCGCCCCCCTGGTCATCCCGCACTCGGTACTCGTCGACAAGCACGAGCCGATGCTCACGCTCGAGGGCCTGCGCATCGTGCACGAGCGCACGTCGGGGGCTCCCGCCCGTGGTCGCCGCCGGTGAAGAAGCGCATGCGCGCCCTCGTGGCCGCGCGATCGCGCGACGCCGTCCCGCCACCCGACCGGGCGCCTCATGAGACGTGGCCACTCGCCGAGGCCTTTCGGGTGGGCGACCTGATCATTCCGAACCGCGTGGTGCAGGCGCCGCTCGCCGGGATCGGCAACAGGGCATTTCGCGCGCAGTCGCGGCGCCATGGCGCGGGTCTCGTGGTGTCGGAGATGGTGGCCGCGCACGGCATCCGCCACGGCAACCAGCGCACCACATCCATGCTCGCCCTCGGCGAGGGGGAGAGCCCGGTCGCCATCCAGGTATTCGGTGGTGACCCCGACGTCATGGCCGAGGCCGCCCGTGCCGTCGAGGATGCCGGAGCCGACATGGTGGACATCAACATGGGCTGCCCGGTGCCGAAGATCATGAAGACGGGCGCGGGTGCGTCCTTGCTGGCCGAGCCGGACCGCGCTGCCGCCGTCATCCGTGCCATGTCCGACGCCGTGCGCATCCCGGTGTCGGTGAAGATGCGCCGTGGGCTGCGCCCCGGTGACATGGATCCGGCGGAGAACGCCCGGCGCTTCGCGGATGCCGGGGCGGCCCTCATCACCATTCATCCCCGGGCCGCGGCCGAGGAGTACTCGGGAACGGCCGATCATGGAATCAGCGCCGAGGTGGTGGCTGCAGTAGACGTTCCCGTGGTGATCAGCGGCGACATCTCCGACGCTGTCGGTGCTCGCGAACTGCTCGAGCGCACCGGCGCGGCGGGCGTGATGATCGGCCGCGCGGGCCTCGGCAACCCGTGGGTGCTCGGCGCCATCGCGCGCGGGGAGCCGGATCCCCGCCCCGGGCAGGATGAGGTCATCGACGAGCTTGTCGCCTTCTGCGGCGACATCTCGGGGCTCATCGGCCCCGAGCGCTCATGTCACTACCTGCGGAAGTTCCACGCGTGGTACCTGGCCGGACGCGGAATTTCCGACGACGACATCCAGGCCCTCATCGAGGAGCCCACCTACGAGGGCGCCATGGCGCGCCTGGCGCACCTGCGTGAGCGCGCGACGGCTGCGGCGTAAACCCGCCCGGTTCCCCGCCCATACCCAGCTTGCGTGCGTCCGAGCCGCTCGGATAACGTGCGCGACCGTCAATCCAGGCGCAATTCGTCGAGGGGAGTCGAAGTGGAGCGCGAGGTCATCCTCACACAAGAGGGCTACGACAAGCTCCAGGAGGAGATCGAATACCTCACGACGCACAAGCGTCGCGAGGTCGCCGAGCGCATCAAGACCGCCCGTGAGTTCGGGGACATCTCCGAGAACTCCGAGTACGACGACGCGAAGAACGAGCAGGCGCACGTCGAGTCACGCATCACGCAACTCGAGCACCAGCTCCGCAACGCCAGCGTCGTGGACAGCCACGACGTGGATACCGGCGTCGTCTCCATCGGCACCAAGGTCACCGTGCGCACCACCGCCGACAAGAAGACCAAGGTCTTCGCGATCGTCGGCTCGGCGGAGGCCGATCCCCTCAAGGATCGCCTCTCGAACGAGAGCCCCCTGGGCAAGTCCCTGATCGGCCGCAAGAAGGGCGACAAGGTCACCGTGACCACGCCGCGTGGCGTGGCCGAGTATCAGGTGGTCAAGATCGAGGCCGGGGACTGAGCACGCCCCCCGACGTCGCGGCCGACGAGGCCGACGGCGGTATCGATCGACTGATCGCCGACCGCCGTCAGAAGGCGGTGGAGCTCCGCGCGGCGGGGATCAACCCGTACCCGGCGAGGTTCGCCGGGCGGGTCCCGGTCTCCGACGCGCGCGGGCTCGGGGATGGGCTCGAGCCCGGCGGCCAGGCCACGGGCGACGTGGCCATTGCCGGTCGCCTCGTGGCACGCCGGGGTCAGGGCAAGACGGTGTTCGCCGACGTGGAGGATCGCTCGGGCACGGTGCAGGTATGGGCCACGCTCGACCGTCTCGGGGAGGATGCGCTCAACCGCCTGTCCGGTGCGCACGTGGGGGACATCATCGGCGTGCGTGGCACCGTGGTGCGCACCCGTCGGGGCGAGGTATCGGTGGCGGCCGACGCAGTGGAGATGCTGGCCAAGACCCTTCGTCCGCCGCCCGACCGGCATGCCGGGCTCAGGGATCCCGAGACCCGGTACCGCCAGCGCTACCTCGACCTGATGGCATCGGGCGAGGTGCGCGATCAGTTCGTCATGCGGGCGCGGGCCATTGCCGGCGTCCGCCGCTTCCTCGATGAGCGTGGATTCATCGAGGTCGAGACGCCGGCCCTGCAGCCCATCTACGGCGGTGCGGCTGCCCGCCCGTTCGTCACGTTCCACAACGAGCTCGGCCGCGAGCTCTACCTGCGCATCGCCACCGAGCTCTATCTCAAGCGGTGCATCGTGGGCGGCCTTGAGAAGGTCTACGAGATCGGCAAGGACTTCCGCAACGAGGGCGTGTCGTTCAAGCACAACCCCGAGTTCACGATGCTCGAGACCTATGAGGCCTACGCCGACTATGACGACGTGGCA
>JBIIQA010000002.1:0-41149 GCA_044342355.1 Miltoncostaeaceae bacterium
CACGCAGACGACGGGGCAGATTCTGGCTCCGCTCGACTCCGGCGCGACTCCCCCGGGTGCCGTGCCGCGCCTGGGCCCGGCGCTCGCCGTGCGCATGGCCGGCGGTCGCACGGGCGAGTTCTTCGCTCTGGTCGAGACCGTCACCACGATGGGGCGCTCACCGGATTGCGACATCTTCCTCGACGACATCACGGTGTCGCGCGTGCATGCGGAGGTCCGGGCCGAGGTTGGTGGTCACGTCCTCGTCGACGATGACAGCACCAACGGCACGTACGTGAACCGCCGCTTGATCGACAAGCCAGAGATCCTCGCCGACGGTGACGAGGTGCAGGTCGGCAAGTTCCGCTTGGTCTTCATCGCGTGAGGGATGCCGGCATCCAGACCGAGCTGCTCGATCCCGATGGTGGCGATCATGCAGCGGGACTCACCATTGGTGCGGTCTGCGATTCCCTGAAGCCCGAATTCCCCGACATCTCCATCTCGAAGTTGCGGTACCTCGAGGACCGGGACCTTGTCACTCCCCGGCGGACGAGCGGTGGTTACCGGCTGTACGGACCGCGTGATGTCGAGCGGCTGCGCACGATCCTCCGCCTACAGCGCGACGAATTCCTGCCCCTCAAGGTGATCCGGGAGGAGCTCGACTCCACCCACACGGGAGCGGTCCCGGTCGCCACGCAGTCGCGGCGCATCAAGCGCGAGAACCTCGGTGGGGACGGGCCCGCGCGGCGTCAGGGGATCGTGGCGGTGATGTCGTCCTCCGGCGCCGAGCGTGCCCTCGTGAAGAGCCTGCAGCAGTACGGCCTCGTGGGAGGGGGTGATGAGTTCGACGAGACGGAGGTGGAGGTCATCAAGGCCGCGGTAGAGCTCGGTCAGTATGGCCTCGAGCCCCGGCACCTGAGGACCCTGAAGATGGCCGCAGAGCGGGAGGCGGGCCTCCTCGAGCAGGTGCTGTCCACGGGTCTTCGCTCGCCGCACCCCGATCGTCGCGACGAAGCCATGGAGGCGCTTGAATCGCTCGCCGCACTTGCCTCACACGTCCGGCATCTCATGCTGGTGCAGGAGCTCCGCGGCGTGGTCGCGACCATCTCCCAGTCCTACCCGGAGGATCATTGAGCTACGACATCGATTCCGCAATCCGCCGTATCCCTCATCACCCGAAGCCGGGAATTCTCTTCTACGACCTGATGCCCCTCTTCGAGGATCCTGCAGGGCTTTCGGCCTGCGTGGAGGGCATCGCGGAATGGGCGCGCCCACGCGATGTGGATGTCGTTCTGGGGGCCGAGGCGCGCGGGTTCATCCTCGGGGGGGCCATCGCGCACGAGCTCGGTGCGGGGTTCGCCTGCGCCCGCAAGCCGGGGAAGCTCCCGTTCGACGTCGTGCGGCGGGAGTACGACCTCGAGTACGGGACGGACGTGCTCGAACTGCATCGTGACGCGATCCGCCCGGGACAGAGGGTCCTCGTGCACGATGACCTGCTGGCGACAGGCGGCACCGCCGCGGCGAAGTGCCAGCTCGTCGAGGAGCTCGGCGGCGTGGTCGCGGGTATCGCCTTCGTGGTGGAGCTCACCTTTCTCCCGGGGCGCGCACGGCTCGACGGCCGCGACGTCCTCGCGCTCGTCTCCTACGACAGCGAGGCCGTGGGGGAGTAGGTCCTTTCGAGGTGGGCGATGAACGGGTCAGCCGTGAGCTCTCGGCCCGTCGCCTGTTCCATCAGAGCAGGAGTCTCCAGCACGCGACCGTGGGCGTGCACACGCTCCCGCAGGAATGCGAGGAGGGGGGAGAGGCCCTCCTCGGCGATCACGTCCTGGATGGGCCCGACGACGTCCTCCACCGTCGCGGCGAGTGATGCCGCGTAGAGGTTGCCGAGCGTGTAGGTCGGGAAGTACCCGATGATCCCCGCAGCCCAGTGGATGTCCTGCATGGCGCCCTGGGAGGGCGTGGCAGGCGTCACGCCGACGAGCTCCTGCAGCCCCTCATCGAACGCGCCGGGCAGGTCGTCGACCTCCATCTCACCGCAGATGAGCGCCCGCTCAAGGCGTGTTCGCAGGACGATGTGGAGGTCGTAGGTGACCTCGTCGCTCTCCACGCGGATGGGCTGGCGCTCCACACGGTTCAGCGCCCGGAGGTAGTCATCCGGGGTGAGGGCGCCCGCGACACCAGGAAAGGCCGCGGCGATGGCCGGGGCGAGGCGACGCCAGAACGCCGGATTCCGGCCGACGTGGTTCTCCCAGAAGCGTGACTGGCTTTCGTGCGCGCCGAGCGAGGGCGCATCTCCTGCCAGCGTGCGACGCCGCTCCCCGGGGATCCCCTGATCGTAAAGCGCGTGACCACCCTCGTGCAGCACGGCCATGATCGAGGACAGCGGGTCGGCGGTATCGATGCGCGTGGAGAGCCTGGTGTCGCCGGCCCCGAGGCCCATGGTCACCGGGTGAGCCGTCCGTCCCACGAGCCCGCAGTGCTCGTCGAACCCGATGTCGCGCGCCACGTCGAGGGCAAGCGCCATCTGGGCCTCGTCGGGCCACGGGCCGTGGGGAAGGGCGGGGCCACCGGCCCCGGCAAGTCGCTCGACGATCGGGGATACCCGCGCCGCGAGGTCGTCGAGCACCGGAGCCAGCATGGCGAAGGTCGTCCCGGGCTCGTAGAGGTCGATCAACGCGTCGTACCGGTCGCCACCGGCTGCGAGCAGATCCGCCTGCCTGCGGGTGAGGGCGATCAGGGGCCGGATGCCATCCAGCCAGGCGTCCACATCTCCCGCCTGGCGTGCATCCGACCAGATCGCCACGGAGCGTGATGAGGTCTCTGCAAGGTCGCGCACCAGATCCTCCGGCATGCGCGAGGCCCGTCCACGCTCCCGCAGGGCGATCCGGGCGCTCGCGGCCTGCCATGGGTCGTCGGATTCACGGACGACGTCAAGCGCCTCGGCCACGGCCGGATCCAGGAGGTGCCGATGGCGGATGCCCGCGAGGGTGGCCATCTGGGATCCCCGGCTCCCCGCGGCGCCGGGCGGCATGATGGTCTCACGGTCCCACTCGAGCACCGCGGCCGCTCCATCGAGGTCGGCGAGCGTCCCCATCCACTCCTCGACCGCCTGCCATGCCATTGCCTGTTCCATACGGGGAACGTACCCCCGGTGCGTATTGTCGTGGGGGTGAACAGACGGCCGTCAGTGATCGTGTGGTGGGAGGAGCTCCACCTCGGGGTGCAGATCGGTGCATCCGTCGTGGTGAGCCTTGTCCTGCTCTGGATTGCCCACATCGCACTCCTGAACCAGCCGGTGGGGCGTGCCTTCGTATACGCGATCTTCTGGGCGGTTCCCGCGACAGTCGTGATCGTGGGAGCCACACGCTCCGAGCGGACGCGACGCCTCCGCGCAGAGGGGCGGGATCCGGGTGCCCGCAGCTGAGAATTACACTGCGGTTCGAGATGCGACCCCGGAGGATGGACGACCATGACGCCTGACGACGCTGTACGGAGCGCGCTGTGCACACAGATGGGCCGCGAGTTCGCCGCCCACTTCCAGTATCTGGCCATGTCCGCCTGGTTCGAGCAGGAGGGGCTCCCGGAGATCGCCGGCTTTTTCGCCCGCCAGGCAACCGAGGAGCACGGGCATGCGATGAAGATGTTCCGATACGTGCTGGATACCGGCGGACCCGTCGAGATTCCCGGACAGGAGCCGCCGGTCAGCACCTTCGCCGACGCCGAGGCCGTGGTGACGGCCGCCCTCGCGCAGGAGGAGATGGTCACCACGTGGATCGATGAGCTCGTCCACCTTGCGCGGGAGCACCGGGACGTCGCGTCCGAGACGTTCCTCCAGTGGTTTGTCACCGAACAGGTGGAGGAGGTGGCGACGATGAACGAGTTGCTGCAGGTGGTTCGACGCGCAGGAAATACCAACCTTCTGCTCGTCGAGGACTACGTCGTGCGCCGTCAGCCGGCAGCCGGCTAGTCCCGGGGCGGTGGGACGGGGGGCCGGGGGAAGTCCGGGACGAATCTGCCGATCGTCGAGCGGTGACGCACCACCCAGGGATACGCCCGGTAGGCGCGCGCTCGGATGAGTAGCCGGCCCCCACGCAGGTGGTGGAGGATCAGCCGGAAGCCCTCGGTCGCGGACGCGACCCCCCGAAGATCGGCCGCATGCACGGAAGCATGACGGCCCGCCTCGGGCAACGACGCGAGTATCCGAACGCCGCGGGGGTCGTCAAAGGGCAGCAACCACACGCCCGGCGGGCGTGCAGCCCGCCGGGCGATGTGTGCAAAGGCGCGGCAGAACCTGCAATCACCGTCATACAAAATGACAAGCGGTTGCTGCGGCAGCGCGGTCAGGCCGACATGCTCCGGAACAGTGGCGTGACCTCTGCGTCCATCGCGTTGTAGTAGCCATCTGAACGCCCGCGACCGGTACCGGGGTGGTGCTCGACCGATTCCTGCTGACCGCCGGAGACATTCACCCCGGGTGGCGCCACGAGAAGGATGCCATGGGCCACGTCAGTGACCGATCCCTCGAGGGCCGACGTGAGGCCGCCCACGAAATCGCGAAGGCGCTCCTCGAGCTCGCGGTCGACGGCACGCATGTCGAGGAAGACCGAGGCGCCGGACTTGACGCGGTCGGCGATCTCCTGGGCATCGTTGAAGGTGAGCGGGCTGAGCATGTGCACCCGCACAGGGGCGGGGAGAGCGTGAACGGGCATGGGTCCCTCCGGGTCGTTTATCCCGCTGTCCCATTCGCCACCGGGGGCCCCGCTCCTACCCGGCGGCACCCGGCGGGTGTACGAGCATGACCTCACATGGGGCGTTGTACGCCAGGTGCTGCGCGAAGCTGCCGAGGAGCAGGTGCTCCACCGTGCCGCGGTGCCGCACGGCGATGAGAAGGTCGACCCCCGCGCCGCGAGCCCATTCGGTGACGACCGTCGAGGGATGGCCATCCAGCAGCACCCCGGAGGCACCGGGGGCCAGGGCCACGGTCTGCTCAAGCCAGACCCGTGCCGCATGCGCATCGTCGTTCATGGCATCTGTGGGAAGGCCGCTGTAGGCCACGACGCCTGCCTCCATCACATGCACGAGCGTGAGTTCCCCGTCTCCGAGTGATCGCATCCGGATTGCGGCGGCAAGCGCTGCGTCTCCGGCGGGGGACCCGTCGAGGCAGCAGGCGATGTGTGTGTAGGCAGCAGCCATGGCCGCAGGCTATTCCATCTCGGGCCTGCGGGGAACGTGGCCCGCGCGCGACCGGGGTGAGCGCACGCCCTGCCCGGGGTGGGCACCGCAGGTCGTAAGCGACGTCATGTGACGCCCGTGGTGAGCCTCACCATCTGCGGTTCAGCGGGCGGGCGCGACGTCGGTCCTCACGCAGCCGCCACCGGGATCGATCGCGCGACGTGCAGTGCCACGTCCTCAGGGGAGTCGACCCCCCGGACCTGCAGGCCGAAGGCGCGGTTGCCGGCCTCCCAGACGAGGAACGCCTGTCCACGGCCCCGCATGACCCCGACGCGCCCGTGGATGATCTCCGCGCGACCACGGCCATCCGGGCTTTCAGGCACGGCGAGGGGGCCCGGCGCCTGTCGCAGAAGGACTCGCCCTCCCGGCTCGCCCGCCCCGGCTGCCGCGGCCCATGCGATCGCGATTGATGGTGGAGCGAAGGGGTATGCGGCCTCCGGCTCCACGCGAACCGTCGCCATCGCGAAGCCGGGCGGGAGCCATCCGGGGAGCAGTGCGCCGTATCCCGCTTCGGACTCGGCGAAGGGGAGATCGGCGACGGTAGCGCCCGCCCCGAATCCGGCAGCCATCCCATGGGATGCACCGAGCCGACCCGAGACGCGACCTGCGACCAGCGTGAGCTCGTGAATGCCCGTGTGCATCAACCGGCCGATCGGCTCTCCGTCACGGGTCAGTGCATCAAGTGCCACGAGCATCGGGGAGCGGGGTACGTGGCCCGCGATGACCCCGCCGTGCCCCACGGGGAACTCCACCGGCTCCGCGCCGGCGAGCAGTGCACGGGCCGCGGAGACGCCAGGGGCCGCACGCCCGAGCAGCACATGGCCCGATACGCCATCAGCGGTGACATCAGCGAGCGCGGCCACGAGCGGTCGCACCGCGCTCGGGACGCCGGGCGGGACGCCGAGCCGGGCCACCACCACGCCGTCCGGGGTCACCCACGCCGCACGCACGCGCGGGGGATCACCGGCACGCGAGACGGCGACGAGCGCGGTCTCGCTCCCGGATGGGGGCAGGACGACATCGACCGGGTGCCCGAGGACGCCCTCAAGGTCGCGACGTGCATCCGCCGGGGTGCTCATGACCACACGTTAGACAGCCACTGGCGTCTACAGTCAGCGCATGAGTGAACCCATTCGCCTGGTGCTCGGGAATCCCGACATCATTCTCATGCAGAGGCCCGAATCACCGGCCCTGGTGCATGGCAGCATCGCAAGGGACGCCGATCCCGCCCTCGCGCCACTCTGGGCCGATGTGGACGGTCCACGCGGCACCGCCCGGATCGAGCGGCGGGGTGACGACACGGTCGCCATCGCCGCGATCACGGAACCCGTCGAGGTCGACCTCGAAGTCGTTCTGGACCTGCCCGACGAACTCGCCGCCGGTCTCGAGCGAAGGCCGAGCGCGATGGTGATGATCTACCCGGACGACGATGCGCGCGCGGCGGGGCTCTCCGATTTTCGCACCGGCGGCGTGCGCGGTGACTGGGTGCGTCTCGGGATCATCCTGCCGAACGCGAGCACCGACGCTCTTCGCGCGTAGGTCCTAGAGGTGGGTGAGGGGGTCAACCGCGACCCCCCCGAAACGGATCTCGAAGTGCAGGTGGTTCCCGGTCGAGCGGCCGGTCGTGCCGATCCTGCCGACGATCTGACCGATCACGACGACATCGCCCTTCTTCACGTCGAATGCGCTGAGGTGCCCGTAGCGCGAGGTCTCGCCGTTGCCGTGGTCGAGGATCACGAGGTTGCCGTACGCCCCCATTGCGGCCGCAGTGGTGACGAGGCCCGCCTTTGCCGCGCGCACCGGGCGCCCTGCCGGCGCGGCGATGTCGATCCCCTCGTGCATGCGGCCCCACCGGGGACCGAACGGGGAACTGACGGCCCCGTTCGCGGGCCACACAAAGCCGGTTGCCGACGGCGTCGTGTCGTTCGGCTGGGGGACGGGGTACTCCGAGAATGGTGGCCGTACAGGGGCTGTGCCCGCGATGGAACGGACTTTCACCCGGAGTCGCGCAAGTACTCCTGTATCCGCGACACCGGTCGGCTTCACCCGCATTCGCCGCTGAAGAACCTTCACTCCCGCACGCGTGCGCGCACCGAAGGCCCCATCAACGGGAACCCGGATGCCGCGCTTCCTGAGCGCGCGCTGCAGCCCGGTGACCGACGCACCGCGTGCGCCCATCCGGAGCTCCTGCGCCGCGCCCCGGGCGGGCGCGGTCGGCGGTGTCGCTGCCCCGGGCGGGGGTGGCGCGGCCGGGGCCGGGGGCTGCACCGTGGGCGGCTGGATCGCCGGGGCCTGCACGGCATCCGGGCCCGGCGGGGGGGCGGGGGCCTGCTGCGCATGCGCGCCGGGTACCGCCAGGGCGAGCACGAGCGCGGCCATGGCGGTCATGGATGCGAGGGGAGTGCGGGTCATCCGGCACGTGACCCTAGCGGAGGTTCGAGACGCGCTCATCGAAGAGGTTTCTTTGCCACACAGCGTCGAGGTCCTCGCCGTTGCACACCGGACCGGTGTACGCGAAACGCGGATTTCCCTGCGATACGGCATGATTCAGTGCATGAGCGAACCGCGGATCATGGTCGACGGACATATCGTGCCGGAGGGGCAGCCTGCCCTTATTCCCCTCGACGACGCCATCGTGAGGGGCGACGGCGTGTTCGAGGGCCTCCGGCTGTACGGGCGACGTGCCCGCACGCTCGAGGCCCATCTCGATCGCATGGAGCGCTCGGCCGGCATCGTGCGCCTCCCGTTCGACCGCGATCTGCTCCGCGAGGAGATCGGGCGCATCTCGGAGCAGGCGAGCATGCCGGAGTGCGGTCTTCGCGTGATGCTCACGCGCGGCGGCCACCGCATCCTCCGCGAGGAGGTGCTGTTTCCCGAGGCCCCGGCGGGCTGGTCGGTGCTTCCGGTGCCCCACCGGGTCACCCCGCTTCTGGTCGCGTCGAAGACGTTGAGCTACGCGGCAAACATGCAGGCGGCGCGCCTGGCATCGGAGGCGGGTGCGGACACGGCTCTTCTCATCGACGCCGACACGCAGGGCGTGCTCGAGTGCCCCGTCGCCAGTTTCCTGTGGATCGAGGGGGAGGACCTCGTGGCACCACCCCTCGAGACCGGCATCCTCGATTCCATCACCCGGCGGCTGATCGCTGAGGTCGCACCGCTGCGCATTCGGGCGCGGGCCGTGGCCGACCTTGCGGATGCAGATGGCGCCCTGGTCATATCGACCGTCGTGGAGAGCAGGATCGTTCGCGAGGTGCAGGGCGTGGCCCAATACGACGTGAATGGCCGCAGGGTTTCCGAAGTCGCCGCAGCGCTCCGGGAGGTCTGCGCCTCCGGAAACCCCGATGGCGGGCGCGTGATACCGGCCTGACCCGGTTCCCGGGGCGCCAGCCGGGCGACATGCCACAATAGCCCCATGCCATGGTGGGGAATACTTCTGATCATCGTCGCCGCGATCCTTGTGGTCGTCTGGGTTGTCGGCCTCTACAACCGCCTCGTGCGGCTGAAGGTCGAGGTTCAGCAGGGCTGGGCGAACATCGATGTGCAGCTGCGCCGCAGGTATGACCTCATCCCGAATCTCGTGGAGACCGTCAAGGGGTATGCCGAGCATGAGCGCGGTGTCTTCCAGGCAGTGACGGAAGCACGAACCGGCGCGATGTCGGCCAGCGGTCCGGCCGAGGCCGGGCAGGCGAACTCATTCCTGGCGCAGGCCCTCGGCGGATTGTTCGCGGTCGCCGAGAACTACCCGGACCTCAAGGCGTCGGCCAACTTTCTTCAGTTGCAGACCGAGCTCGCGAACGTCGAAGAGATGCTGGCCGCGGCACGGCGTTACTACAACTCAACGGTGGCCCAGTACAACGCCACGCAGAACACCGCGCCATCGAACGTCGTAGCCCGCTTCGGTGACTTCTCGGAGGCGGAGTTCTTCGAGGAGACGGACGACGCCGTCCGGTCGACACCTCAGGTGTCCTTCGACCGCTAGGTGACGCTTCAACAGCAGATCCGGGCGAACCGCTGGCGGACTCTGCTGCTGTTCGTGCTCTTCGGCGCGCTCATCGCCCTGGTGCTCGGCGCGGTCTATTTCGTGGTGGAGCCGTCGCTGCTGATACTGATCGGCCTCGGGCTCGTGGTCTACGGCGTCATCATGTGGTTTGCCTCAGGGGCCGTTGTCGCGTCCCTGGCGGGAGCCCACCCGATCACCCGCGATCAGCACCCGGAGTTGTGGCAGGCCGTGGATGCTGCCGCGGTGGGGGCGGGGCTCGCACGCACACCTGCCGTCTACATCATCGAGGACCCGGCCCCCAACGCCTTCGCAGCCGGGCGCGACCTCAAACACGCCTATGTGGCGGCCACCACCGGCCTTCTCGACATCATGGGGCCACGGGAGCTGCGGGCGGTGATGGCGCACGAGATCGCCCACGTGCGTAATCGTGATGTGCGCCTGATGGCGCTGACGGCTGTTCTTGCCGGAGCGCTGCTGATTCTTTCCGACATCCTTCTGAGGGTTTTCATCTTCGGTGGCGGACGGAACAACGGCAACAATCCGCTCGCACTGATCGGGGTCCTCGTGGCGCTGGTCCTCGCACCGATCGGCGCAGCGATGATCCAGATGGCCCTGTCACGGCGCCGCGAGTACCTGGCGGATGCCTCTGCTGCCGAGATCACCGGTGACCCCGAGGGCATGGCGCGCGCCCTCGCGGTGCTGCAGGCCGATACCCGACAGGTGAGCCACGCCGGTCGGGCGACCGCGCACCTGTACATCGAGTCGCCGCTCATCAAGGGCCGGGGCCTTATGGGAAACCTGGGCGGGCTTTTTCAGACCCACCCGCCGCTCGACAATCGGATCGCCGCCCTCGAGACGGCGGGAGGATTCACCCTCGACCGGACGTTCCTGTCCGACGTCCCCGTGCAGTAGGGGAACCGAACGGATGTGCATAACAATGATTTCCGCCGGGGGGAGGCTGTGAGCGACGCCGGCGGATTTCATACAGCGCGTGATCGCACCCGCCCTGAACTGCTGTGGTTCATGCGGAACGACGACGTGCTGCGCAGGTGGCCCGTCATCTCGGAGCCCTGGGCGCAGTCGATCGAGGATCGACGTCAGGCCGAAGTGAACCCGCCGGACCGGGATATCAGCTACCTGCACGGCGCCGGCCGCTAGCTGCGGTCAGCGTGACCGGCGGCGTGTGTCGTCGAACCGGCGCCGGTCGCGCCCCGTGGGACGCCCGGAGAGTTCGGCACCCGGGGCCGGAGGAGCCATGGAGCGCATGAGACGATCGTGTTCACGAGCCTGCACGCTCTCCGGGGTCTCCTCGTAGAGCAGCCGCGCCTCGGGCGCGGGCCCCCGCCGGTCAGAGATGACTCGAACGACCACGACGAGCGGTGCCGCCCCCGGGCGCGTGACCTGCACGACGTCGTCGGCACGCACGTCGCGGGAGGGCTTCACGCGCTGGCCGTTGACGTGGACCCGACCGCCCTGGACCGCCTCGGTGGCGAGCCCGCGGGTCTTGAAGAACCTCGCGGCCCACAGCCACTTGTCGAGCCGTACGTTCCCCTCACCGGATCCCATGGCGGCATTGTCCCATCCCGGCACGGCGGCCCCGAGCCGTGACACAATCTCACCATGGTGATGAGCGCTCTGTCGTGCCTCTGGGACGACCCCGATAACTGTCCGCAGGTCCGCGTGGATGGCGTCACCGGACGCCGTTATTGCCGGATGTGCGGGCCGGAACCCATCGAGGTAGCCGAGGCCCGCGAGCGTGCGGAGGCCGAGGCCGGCGTGTCTGCATCTGACGCAATCCCCCCCGCCGATTCCCTCTAGCGCACTTCCGCGGCGCTGACCCGGGTGAGCGGTTGCCGGAAACCTGCTGCGAGCGGCATATTCCTCTATGACTAAACCTTGACAGGAGCTGGACAGACCTGTTGGATACTCGCACCAAGACCTCACGCGAACTGAACGAGGACAGCGACATGTACCGCTTCTCACGCGCCATCTACCGCGATCTCCAGCCGTACCTCCTGGAGAACCAGCTTCGCCCCGAGCTCGGACAGCGTCTTCTGCTCAGCGCATGCGAGCGCACGGTTGAGCGACTTGCGCGGGACCACCGTCGGTTTGCGCGGCCCGCTGCCGCGCTCTTCGCCGACGTCCGGGCCCTCTTCCCCGTCTCCCGTCAGCTGTTCGTCTACGACGTCATCGAGGCGCACATGGTTGCCGCCCTCGAGTACCTCGACGAGGAGATCGCCGAGCGCGGCTCGGCTGACCTGCTTCGCTGTCGGGCGACGAACCGCAAGGGCAAGGCCTGCCAGCGGGTGCCGGTGACGGGGTCGGACTTCTGCCCGTCGCACCGCTACCTCGAGAAGCTGCAGCAGCAGCGTTCCGGCGACGCCCTCGCGGCATAGCCCGGAGGGCGCCGAACGGCCGGGGGGCGTGGTGAGCACCCCGGCCGCGTTTCCCGAGGAGACCGACGATGCGGGTCGGTTCACGCGGCAGGCCTCAGCCTTCCGGTCCCTCATCTCGCCGGGCGGGCCGTTCCCGCCCGAGTCGGGTCGGTACCACCTGTACGTGTCGCTCGCGTGCCCATGGGCGCACCGGGTGGTCATTGCCCGTCAGATCAAGGGGCTCGCGGGTGTGATCGGGATGACCGTTGTCGACCCCATCCGCGATTCGCACGGCTGGGCGTTCCGGCCGGGCCGTGGTCACTCCGAGGATCCGGTCAACGGATTCGCGTATCTCAGTGAGGCGTATGCACGCACCGATCCCTCGTGGCGGGGGCGGGTGACGGTTCCGGTCCTGTGGGACGAAGGATCGGGAGCGATCGTGAATAACGAGTCGGAGGACATCCTGCGCCTGCTCGACTCGGGATTCGCAGGTCTCGGATTGGCCGATGCGCCTGCTTTGCGGCCACCGGATCTCGCCTCCCGCATCGATGAGGTGAACGCCGTCGTCTACCCGGCAATCAACGATGGCGTGTACCGGGCGGGCTTCGCCGCCTCGCAGGAGGCGTATGACGAGGCCGTTGCTCGGCTCGCGGAGGGTCTCGCGTATGTCGAACAGATCCTCCAGGGCGACCGGTGGCTCGCGGGCAACCGCTTTTCCGAAGCCGACATCCGGCTCTTCACCACCCTTGTGCGGTTCGACCCCGTGTACCACACGCACTTCAAGTGCAATGCGCGCCTTATCGCCGATTCGCCTGCCCTGCTGGGCTTCGTCCGTGATGTCGCCCAGATCCCGGGCGTCATGGGCACCATCGATATGGACCACATCAAGCGTCACTACTACGGGACCCACGCCGCGCTGAACCCGCTCGGGATCGTCCCCGTCTCAGATGGCCCGGGGCTCACTGCTCCCCACGGGCGCGAGGCCCTTGGGCCTCCCCCACTCCCCGCCACCTAGCGCAGGGGGCGCGCCGCCAAAGCACCGAGAACGCGCTCGGCCCGGGCTGACTGGTCATCCCACCACTCCGCGCGTTCCACCGGCGAATCGTTGGTGTGCTGCGCTGCCTCCTCCACGACGCGCCGGGCGGCCTCGCGGATGGATCCCTCCAGTTCCGAACCCGGCCACCTGATGCCCGGCTCGCCAGGCGCACCGAGCCCGTCGACGGCGTCTCCGAGGCATGCGATGCCGAGGGCGTCCTCGATCGCAGAGGTGCGGGCGAGCGTGCCCGCCGCGCACCAGACGGCGAGGGCAACGGTCACCCTCACGTCCTCGAGGAGCGTGGGGTCGAGATCGAGCAGTCTTTCCGGATCGGACATCTCTGGAAGGGTAAAGGTGGCGTGCCCGGATCTCGGTGGAGTGCGGTAGGTTGCCGCGGATGTCGAATCCCGCCTCGAGCCCGCTCGCCGTCGAGGCACATGGAATCCGCAAGGCATTCGGGTCGACGGTTGCGCTGACGGACGTCGACCTCGTGGTCCCCCGCGGAATGGTCTACGGGCTCCTCGGCCCGAACGGGGCGGGCAAGAGCACCATGGTGCGCGTGCTCGCCACCCTGATCCGGGCGGACGGCGGGACGGCACGGGTGGACGGCATCGATGTTGCGACCTCCCCGGGGCGCGTGCGCGAGCGGATCGGCCTGGCAGGGCAGTATGCGGCCGTCGACGAGTACCTCACGGGGCACGAGAATCTTGTGATGTTCGGGCGGCTCTCCGGAATGCGCAAGGCGGATGCCCGCGCGCGCGCGACGGAGCTTCTTGAGCGGTTCGATCTGTCCGACGCCGCGGACCGTCCCTCGAAGGGCTACTCCGGCGGCATGAGGCGGCGCCTCGACCTCGCGGCGAGCCTTGCGTCGCGCCCGCCGATCCTCTTCCTCGACGAGCCGACCACGGGTCTTGATCCGCGCAGCCGCCTGACGATGTGGGGCGTCATTCAGGAACTGGTGGATGAGGGCACGACCGTGCTCCTGACCACCCAGTACCTCGAGGAGGCCGACCGCCTCGCTCAGCGGATCGCCGTCATCGACCGCGGCACCGTGATCGCCGAGGGCACCCCTGCCGAGCTCAAGGCCCGGGTAGGCGGAGAGAGCGTCGAGGTGGCTGTGGTGGACCCTGCGGATCTCGACCGCGCACGAGGCATCCTCTCCTCGGTCGCCAGTGAGGCAGTGTTCGTCGATCGCGATCGCCGGCGTGTGATCGCAGCGGTTGCCGAGGGACCGGAATCCCTCGCGCGGGTGTCGACGGCCATTGCGGAGGCCGGGATCAGCATCGAGGCCCTCGGCCTCCATCGCCCCACCCTCGACGAAGTATTCCTCACCCTCACCGGGCGGCCGGCGGAGGACGCCGGTGCCGGGGACGATGTGGGGATTGACGCGTGACCGCTGTGCGCGCCATCCGGGACTCGGGAATCATCGTGTGGCGCCAGCTCGTCCAGCTGCCGCGCATCCCCGAGGTGCTGATCTTCGCTCTCATCCAGCCCGTGATGTTCGTGCTGCTCTTCCGGTACGTGTTCGGGGGCGCGATCGCCACCCCCGGCGAGAGCTACGTGAACTACCTCATGCCCGGGATCTTCGCGCAGACAGTGGCGTTCGGCGCGGTTGCCAGCGGTATCGGCCTTGCGGAGGACCTGCGCCGCGGCATCATCGACCGCTTCCGCTCACTCCCGATGGCCCGCTCAGCGGTGCTCGTCGGGCGCACCGTTTCCGACCTCGTGCGCAACGCGGTCGTGGTCGCCGTCATGTACGGGGTCGGGTTGCTCGTGGGTTTCCGCCCCGAGGGGTCCGTCTGGGCACAGGCCGTGGCCTTCGCCCTCCTTCTTCTTACATCCTTCGCGTTCTCGTGGATCGGGGTTGTGATCGCGCTGAGCATGAAGACGGTGGAGGCGGTGCAGTCGGCAGGGTTCATCTGGCTCTTCCCTCTCACCTTCGCCAGCTCGGCATTCGTGCCCACGGACTCGATGCCGGGATGGCTGCAGGTCTTCGCCGATAACCAGCCATTCACGATCGTGGTCAACGCGGTGCGTGCCCTGTTCCTCGACCAGCCGGTGGGCAATCTCATCTGGCTCACTCTGGCCTGGATGGGCGGCATCCTTGCGGTTGCGATCCCCCTCGCCACACGCCGCTACCGTCGGCGCAGCGGCTAGGCCCCGGGGGCCTTGGCGCGGACAAGCACCTCGAGCTCATCGAGCCGTGCGCGCAGGTCGCTGATGATTGCCTCGGCATCATCGCCCGACGGGGGTTTGGGTGATTCTCGGGCCGGCGACGTGGCAGCCGCCGGCACCTGCGTCAGCGAAGGTGTTTCCGGGGCGGTCGATGAGGGCGCGCGGCGGCCGGCGCCGGGGCCTGCCTGCGGGGCATCCGGCGATGCAGCATCGCGCGCGGCCTGCGATCCCGCCGGGGCCAGAAAGCTCGATGCAACCCAGGCGGTGAATACTGAGATCAGGGCGACACCCGCAAAGATCATGATCGTGGCGACAATCTCACCGCCGGGCGTCACCGGGTAGTAGTCGCCGTATCCGACGGTGGTGATTGTGACCACGCCCCACCACAGTGCCTCTCCTCCGGATTCGATGTTCGCCCCGGCCGCACCGGCCTCGAAGTAGAGGACGAGCAGCCCGCCGCACTCGAGGATCACCAAGAGGAACGCGAACACCAGGTACAGGGTTCCCTGCGCGCGATTGGCGATGAACCAGGCGACGGTCTTCCGCCATCCATACGTGTGAAAACCCTGAAGGATGCGGATGAGGCGAAACAGCCTGAGCACGCGTCCGTACGGCAGGCTCCCCAGCAGGTCGAGCCAGCCGCCTCCGCGGATCATGTAGCGCCACCGGTGCGGGCGCGAGCGGTGCAGGCGCGTGGCGAAGTCGATGAGCAGGATGGCCGTGAACAGCGGCTCCATGAAGATCAGCAGGCCGCGGCTGTCCGCCCCCAGGTTGATGGGCAGGATCAGGAAGATCCAGTTGGTCACGGACAGCACCGTCACCACGATGATGAACAGGTCGTACCCGGGCTTCAGCCCGAGCTCGTCATGTGCTCCTTGCGAGGGACGGGGGGCGGTAGTTGCCACAGAGGCGGTTTCGCCCTCTCGCGACGAGGTCCTTGTGCTCAGGACCGGATCAGGGAGGATGCACTCGCACCGGGCCTCGGGTGCGGCAGCGCCGATCGGCTTCTCGGCGAGTGCCCTGGCGCCCGAGACGAACGCGGGTGCGAGCATCAACGCAGTCTGTGCGTCGGCGATCGCCCGCTACGATCGCTCCATGAGCAATGAGCGCATGAGGGCCGTCGAAGAGGCCATCACCCGGCACCTGAGGGCGTCCGGTGAGCCCGTACGGGAAGCCTTCCTTTATGAGCGGGTGAGGGAGGACGGCGTGGAGGTGTCAGGCGACGACTTCATCGCCGTGCTCCTGCGCCTGGAGGTGGGCGGGCACCTGAGGGTCGATCCCGTGCACGACGACCGGGCCGCCGACCCGGAACCGTTCGCTCCTCGCTACTGGAGGATCACGGAATAGATGTGGTGGGCCGGATGACGAACATCCGGTCCCAGTTCTTCCCCGTCACGATGACGTGTCCGGTGATGGGGTCGCGGGCGATGCCGTTCAGGACCCCCGCACCCTGAGCTACCCCCGAGCGGAGCGCACTCAGGTCGAGCCACGCCCGCACGCGACCATCCCCGGGCGCGATGATGGCGATGCGGTCCTCCAGCCAGATGTTCGCCCAGATCCTGCCCGAGAGCATCTCCAGCTCGTTGAGCCGCACCACCGGCGTCGCCCCATCCCGTACGACCACCGAGCGGGTGACACGCAGGTCGGGCGGGCGCAGCCATCGCAACCGGGCCGATCCGTCACTGGCGACGAGCCTGGCCCGGTCGCGGGTCAGGCCCCATCCCTCCCAGCGGTAGGGCACCGTCGCGCGCGGCCGGAGACCGCTCGCCGACATTCGGTATGCGACCCCGTTCAGCCATGTCAATTGCCAGGCGTCGGCGCCCAGCACCGTGATGCCCTCCCCATACGTCGGCTCGGGCTGGCGCCGTATCGCCAGGATCCGCCCGGTGCGCGGGTCGACCCTGCGCACCGATGACTCATCAACGCCGGGGGTGCAGCAATCGCCGGTGCTCTCGAGCAGGACGCCGCCATGAGCGACAAGCCCCTGGGTGAACGCGGTCGGGTCATGCGGCCGGGTATCGATCAGCTCCCACGGGAGGGTCGGGGCCGCTGTCGCCGCACCCGCACACGAGAGTGCGACGACGCACCAGACGATCACAGCGCGAAAACTCACGACCCCATTATCGTGGGTCGGAGCGCCTGTGGGGTGGACGGAGTTCCTGTGGCCCGACCCGAATGAAGTGCGCCAGACAGGATTCGAACCTGTGACCTTCGGTTTCGTAGACCGACGCTCTATCCGACTGAGCTACTGGCGCGTAGTGCCGCGCGGGCACCGTAGCAGAGGCGCGCGCGCCGCCCGCCCCTCACTCCGCAGGTGGCTGCCCGGTTTGCGCGGCCGCCGGCTGCGTGGATGGGTGCACCGCGGGCTCCACCCGTACGCGCACGATGCGCGATCCATCCATCTCCAGCACGGTGAACTCCAGGCTGTGGTCGACAGCGGTATCGCCCACCTCGGGTACGCGCCCCATCGCATGGAATACGGCACCTCCCACCGTGTTGAAGTCCTCGTCGTCGAAGTCGCTGCCAAAGGCGTCGTTGAAATCCTCGAGTGTGACGGATCCGGCGACGAGTGCCTGGCCACCGCCCGTGCGCACGATGTCCCGGGTCGGGGTATCGAACTCGTCGTCGATCTCGCCCATGACCTCCTCCACGAGGTCCTCGAGGGTCACCACGCCGGCGAGCGAGCCGTATTCATCAACCACGACGGCGAGGTGGCTCTGGGTGCGCCGGAAGTCGCGGAGGAGGTCGTCGAGGTTCTTCGTTTCGGGAACCCGCTGCACGTCACGGACCAGGCCATGGATCCATGCATCGGTCTTCCCACCCTGCACGGCCTCGAAGAGCTGGCGGATGTGAATGACCCCGCGGATGTCGTCGTGGTCGTCGCCGAACACCGGGTACCGGGTATACGGGTGTGATTCGACGATCGCCGCCGCCTCGGCCACGCTTGCAGTGATGGGGAGCAGCACGACGTCGGGCCTGGGCACCATGACCTGGCGCACCTCGGTGTCGGCGAAATCGAACACCCGTGAGAGCATCTCCGACTCCTCAGCCTCGAGGACCCCCTCCTCGAACGACGCAGCGAGGATCATGCGCAGCTCTTCCTCGCTGTGCCCCCGGCCCATCCTGATGTCACCACGCAGGCCGAAGAGCCGCAGGGTCAGGCCGGACAGCCTCTCGAGCAGCCAGACGAAGGGGTGGACGATGGCGGTGAACAGGGCGACCGGGCCGACGACTGCCATGGCGATGGCCTCCGTGCGGTCCAGGGCGAGCGCCTTTGGGACGATCTCGCCGAGCACCACCGTGATCGCAATGATGATCGCGAACGCGAGCACGACGCTGACCGCCGTGATGAGGCCCGTGCTGATGACGGAGCCAAGCGGGTCCAGCGCATCCCCCACCAGCGCACGCACCGCCGGCTCCCCGACTGCACCGATCGCCAGGCCGCTGAAGGTGATGGCCACCTGGATCGAGGAGATGAAGCGCGTGGGGTTCCGCTGCGCGGCAACGACCTTGGCCGCGCGCCTGCTGCCCTGGTCTGCCAACTCGCGCATGCGGGTGGGGCGCGACGCGACGAACGCGTACTCGGCGGCGACGAAGAACGCCGACCACAGAACGAGAACGAAGAGGAGCACGATCTGAAGCCCGATGCTCAGCGGGCGCTCCTACTCGGAGGCTGGGCGTCCTCGTCCCCGGCGGAAGCCGTGGATGGGGGGCGCGGGCTATGTGCGGGTTCCGTGCCGTTCACTGGGGTAGGCGGCACTGTAGCCCATGCCCGGGGGGCGGAGAGCGGCGGCGCGCCACCCCGGGGCGGCGCGCCGCGCGCAACGGAGAGGAAGGGATTTGAACCCTCGAACCGGGTTAACCCCGGTTAACCGCTTAGCAGGCGGCCCCTTTCGACCACTCAGGCACCTCTCCGCGCGGCATCGTAGTGATTCCCCGGGACGGGTATGGTGCCCGGCGGAGGGGTGGCAGAGCGGTCGAATGCGGCGGTCTTGAAAACCGTTGATCCGTTACGCGGGTCCGGGGGTTCAAATCCCTCCCCCTCCGCTCGGCGCCACCCATCGGCCCGTCCCCGATGCGGGGCGGGCCGTACAGTGGCCGGGTGGCAGATCTGTCTCAGCACAGGCGCGATTGGGAAGCTCTCGGGGAGATCGATCCTCTCTACGCCATCCTGAGCGCACCTGACGCAAAGCACGGCGAGTGGGACCTCGACGCCTTTCTCCGGACGGGCGAAGCGGACGCCGAGCGGATCATCACCTCCTGCGCAGAATTTCAGCTTCCGCGGGAACGCCGGACGGCGTTCGAGCTCGGATGCGGGGTCGGGCGGGTGTCCCGGGCCCTCGGGGCCCGCTTTGACCGGGTGACCGGCGTGGACATCAGCGAAGCCATGATCACGCGGGCACGTGACATCAACACCGATCGCCCCAACTGCACCTGGCGCGTGAACGACGCGCCGGATCTGGGTGCGTTCGGTGATGGCCAGTTCGACCTCGTGCTCTCGTTCATCGTCCTGCAGCACGTGCCCGATCGGGCCGCGATCTCCTCATATTTGCGTGAGATGGTGCGCATTCTCGCGCCGGGCGGGGCGCTCGTCGTGCAGGTCCCGGGGTCCATGCCGCTGCGACAGCGCATTCAGCTGCGCCGGCGCGCGTACCGGGTCCTCCGGGCGGTCGGTCTCCCCCAGCGCACTCTCTACGGGCGCCTCGGTCTCGATCCCATCCGCATGAACTGGGTTCCACGCCGTGATGTCGAGGCGTGCCTGCGCATGGCGGGAGCGACGCTGGTTGCCGTGCAGGACGGGTGGCTTGGCGATGGCTCGCGCACAGGGCGGGAAGAGAACCTCACTTACATCGCGACGCGGTAGAATCCAGTCATGAACGTCGTTATTGCAGGTGGAGGAATGGTCGGACTCACGCTCGGGCGCCTGTTGCGCGCGCGCGGCATTGAGCCGGTCATCATCGAACGCATGCCGGAGGGCGCGTACATCCCGCGGGGCTACATGCTGGGGTTTCAGGGCTACGAACCCCTCAAGGAGATCGGCGTCCTGGAGGCCGTGTGGCCGGAAGGCCGCGAGATCGCCCCGCAGGATGGCGGGACGGCAGTCGCGGTGTGCGTGGAGGTCGGCAAGGTTCTCCACGCGATCGCCGACGACCTTCCGGTGATGTACGAGCACTCCGTCACCGAGTTGGTGTTCGGACCGGACGGCCGTGTCAACGGCGTTGTGGTCGAGGGTCCGGATGGTGAGACGACCATCCCCTCTGATCTGGTGGTGGCGTGCGACGGGAAGAATTCCCGCGTGCGCGAGATGGCCGGGATGGAGGCGGTGTTCGACAAGCTGCCCGAGGCCGAGCTCGGCTGGATGAGCACCGTGCCGGCGGAGACCTCGTTCTCCATGGCTTACATGGGCGACGGCGGGCACATCGGTCATCTGTCGTGGCCACAGGGATCGGGCGGCTGGCGCTCCTGCGCACGCGTCGGTGCCGAGGAGGCACTCGCCCCCGGACTCGATGCCATCAAGGAGATGTGGGCCCGTCTGCTGCCGGACTCGCGCCGTGGCGTCGAGGGGCTCGAGAGCATCGAACAGGTGCGCTACTCGGAGCCGGAACTCCTCACCACCCCCGAGTGGTGGAAGCCGGGCATCGTCCTGATCGGCGACTCCGCGCACTTCTTCGGACCGGAGACCGGCATCTCCTCGGGGATCGGTCTCGGCGATGCCCATGCCTTGAGCGAGGCGGTCGCGCAGAACCGCGATGACGCAGATGCCGCCTGCCGGTCGTTCGTGACGTGGCGCGCACCGGTTGTCCGGCCGTACGAGGCCATGGACCCGGGTCGTCAGCGCATCCTGATCGCGGGACAGCAGCAGCCGGGCCCCGGCGAGGCCTGGCCGCCCGCCCCCTGATTCAGGGGGAGGCCTCCTCCGCGAGCCGGCGGCCGAGGCCCTTGGCGCGCGCCAGTTCCACGAGGCCGGGCAGCGTGGGAAGCCAGAAGTTGAACACGCGCCACACGAGGACCCCCGCAAGGGCTTCCGCGAGCGGGACGCCGAGGACGGTGAGGGCGAAGGTGGCGGCCGCATCGATCGCCCCGTAGCCGCCGGTCGGGAGGGGTAACAGCATTGCGATGTACGCCGTGGCGTACGCAAGTGCCACGCCATGCAGGCTCACATCCGCCCCCACTGCGCTGAGTGCGGCCCACAGGCACCCGACGTCGGCCGCCCAGTAGAGGAGACCCCCCGAGATCGCCGCGATATTCGGCCGCGGAAGCGCGAAGACCCGGCGCGCCACGATCAACCCGGATACCGCCCCCGCCAGTGCCTTGCGCACCCACCCACGCGCCGTGTCCACGGCGAGCCTGTGGCCACGCGCGCCGTGGCTCACCCACAGGGCCGCGGTGCCGATGACCGGCACCCCGATGATCCACGGGAGGGTGATGCCGGCGGGCGCACTGTCTCCGAGGGAGAGCGCGAGCACGACTGCCGTCACGAATGCCCACGCCCCGAACATGGCGAAGATCGCGATGTTGAACCCAAGCGCTCTGCCGATGCTGTCGCGCGCTGCAAGACCCGCGCGGCGCAGCAGCCAGTAGATGATGGCGAGTCCGCCCGCACCCCCCGGGGACACGATGCGGGTCGCACCGACACTCGCGAGCCAGACGCGGAGCATCAGGACCGGTCGAATGCCCGGACCGCCGCCCCCGGCGATCACCGCGCGAAGGCTCACGACGTAGCCCGTGAACGAGGCGAGTTCGAGGACGAGGCAGGCGATCAGCCACGGCCCACCTGCGCGCTCGAGCGCGCGGAGCACCTCCTGGTACCCGGCCAACTTGCCGAGGAGGATGATGAGACCGGCCGCCAGGACGATCACGAGCAGCAGCCCGAGCACGATCGTGCGTGTGGAGAATGATGGCGGGGATGCGCCGTCGTCCAGAGGGCCGGGATCGCTCACCGGTGGGGAACCGGACGCGGTCAGATCGGCCCGATCCCTCCGCGCCAACTGGCGCACTCCGCAGCAGCAGCGGCGCCCATCCGGGCGGCCGCGAACACGTCGAATCCGCGGGCAAGGCCGACGGTGAGCGCGGCGGCGAACGTATCCCCGCACCCGTACGTGTCAACCACCTCGCCGGGTATCGCGGCGGCCTCGTAGCGTTGCGTCGACCCATGCGCGTCGATGATGCGCCCGCCGCGCGGGCCCTCGGTGATGATCCGGTACGCGGGGATGAGGTGGTCGGCCAGCCGCGCGGTGTCCTCTGCCGGGTCGGCCCCGCTGCCCACCACGACGTCGGCGGTGACACCAGCCTGAATGAGATCGTCCACGCGCCGTGCACTGACGACAAGTACCCCGGCGCGCCGTGCACGCCGCAGGGCCGCGGGATCCTCCCCGGCGTAGTACGCCCCGCCCGCCGGGTCGACGCGGTCCCACTCCAGCGGCTCGCCGCCCAGAACCTGCAGGCGGGGACCCACCACGAGGATCGTGCGTTCCCCATCATCGCCCGCCACCGACAGGGCAGGAGTCTGCGCGACGGAGCGCAACGCCGCGATCACACGGATGCCGCGTGCCTGCAGCACCTCCCCGCTCTGCCGCGCCGCATCATCGTCGCCGAGGGCGGTGATGAGAGTGGTCGGCGCCCCGAGCCGCGCGGCCGCGCACGCGGCCACTCCCCCGCCACCTGCCGGCTCCGCGAGCGGATCGGCGAGATCCACGATCTCCCCACTACGGGGCACGCGCCCTCGCGCGTGCGTCACCCACTCCACATGCCCGATGACCGTCACATGGCCCGAAGGGGGGTGCGTGGCCATCAGCCCGGCCCGAGCACCTCAGGGGCGCCATACGGGAGAAGACACTCGGGTACGGCGACGCTGCCGTCGGGGCGTTGGTGGTTCTCGAGGATCGCGATGAGGGTGCGGCCCACGGCCACCGCGGTGCCGTTGAGGGTGTGCACCGGCAGCGTCTCCTTGCCCCGTTTCGTGCGGCACCGAAGGCGTCGCGCCTGATAGTCGGTGCAGTTGGAACACGACGTCACCTCGCGATACCGCTCCTGCCCCGGCATCCACGCCTCGCAGTCGAACTTCCGCGCGGCGGAGGCACCCAGGTCTCCCACGGCGACATCCACCACCCGGTACGGCACGCCGAGTTCGCGCAGGATTCGCTCCTCAATCCCGAGGATCCGCTGGTGCTCTTCGGATGACTGCTCCGGCGTGGTGAACGTGAACATCTCGACCTTGTCGAACTGGTGCACCCGGAAGATGCCCCGCGTATCGCGGCCCGCGGATCCCGCCTCGCGCCGGAAGCACGAGGAGATTCCGGCGTACCGCAGGGGAAGATCGTCCGCGGAGAGGATCTCGTCCTGGTGGAGTGCTGCCAGTGGAACCTCGGATGTGCCCACGAGGAAAAGGTCATCGTCGGCAGTCGCGTAGACCGATGCGCGGTCGGACGGGAAGAAGCCTGTTCCGATGAGGGCCTCCTCGCGCACGAGAACAGGTGGGATGACGGGCGTGAAGCCCTCGCCCTGAAGAAGATCGACCGCCCACGACACAAGAGACATCTGCAGTCGCACGAGAGGGCCCATGAGATAGGCGAAGCGGGCGCCTGACGTACGGGCAGCGCGCTCGAGATCGAGGCCACCGAAGGCCTCGGCGATCTCGACGTGATCACGCGCGCCACCGGGAAAAACCGGCAGATCGCCGACCACACGCAACTCAACGGCGTCGTCCTCGCCGCCATCCGGGGCATCATCCTGGGCGAGGTTGGGCAGCTGAAGCAACAGCGCATCACGCTGCGCCTCCACGACGCGAAGTTCCTCCTCGAGGGCTCCTGTCTGGTCGCGGAGCGTCCGGGCGGCCTCCTCTGCCGCCGGGTCGGGCGCGCTGCCACCCTTTCGGGCCATGCCGATCTCCTTGGCCATGCGCGTTGACTCGGCGCGCATCTCCTCGACGCGGGCACGCCGGGTGCGGCAGTTCTCGTCACTGCGCATCACTGCGTCGAGGGCATCTGCATCTCCCCGCCGCGCAAGTGCGGCCCTGACGCGGTCGGGCTCCCTGCGGATGAGGCGGATATCAAGCATGGGTCAGGCCTCCTCGGCCGGGGGTGCGATTACCAAGGACGCGGCCAGGACGGCATCCACGGACGCCGCGACGGTGAATGTGGAACGGAGCCCCGTGATCTCGAGCACGCGCAGCACCTGTGAAGGAGGAGCGGCAAGGCCCACGCGGCGCCCGGCGTTCGCAGCGCGACTTCGCAGGCTCACGAGGGCCCCGAGCCCCGACGAATCGATGAGGGATACGTCGGCCATGTCGAGGATCAGCGCGCACTCCACCGGATCGACGTCGGCCATCTCCCTCCGGAAGCCGGGCACTGTGTAGATGTCGAGCTCGCCCGAGAGGGTGACGATGACGAGGTCATCCCGGCGGGCGGTGGCGACCTCGAGTGCCATGTGGAGGGGTCTACCCCTTCAGGCTGTCGACGTAGGCCACCACGTTCTCGAGGTCGGCTCCGCTCACAAGCCCACCGGGCATGGCGCCGCGACCGTTGGTGATGATGCCGGTGATGCCTGCCGTATCGAGCTGCGTTGCGCTGAGCTGCGGCCCCACGCCGGCCTGGGTACCACCCGCCGGGTGGCATCCCTGGCAGTTGGCCTCGAAGACGGTCTTGCCAGCAGCGACATCGCCGGTCGCACCGCCCGCCGCCGCGCCGTCCGCTGCCCCGTCCGCGGGTGCCGCGTCAGAGGGTGCCGCCGCGCCGGCGTCAGAGCCAGGTGCCGGAACGGTCTTGCCCTCCGAGTCCGTCTGCGGAGCGTTGTTCGCGATTGTCGTGGCGTCTTCGGGAGTGACAGCGGCGTCTCCCCCTCCCCCACAGCCCGCTCCAACCCCGATAAGGGCGACGGATGAGATGACGGCGGCTGCGATGGTGAGTCCTCGACGCATGTGTTTCGCTCCTCGGCGACGATGCATTGCCTACGTGGCAACCCTACCATCGGGTCGTACGCCCAATGCACCCGGGATCCTGCCCGGGGAGGCCAAGTCGGGAGGTTTGCCTCGTGATTCAGGGACTCGGTGCAGATGATCCGCAGATCGCATCTGATGCGTTCGTGCATGAGTCGGCGATCGTCATCGGCAGGGTGACGATCGGCGCCTCGTCGTCTGTCTGGCCCACCGCGGTGATCCGCGGCGATATCGAGCGGATCGAGGTGGGTACGGCCACCAACGTGCAGGACGGAGCGGTTCTCCACGCAGATCCCGGCATGCCCTGCGTGGTCGGCGATCGCGTGACGATCGGCCATCGGGCAACCGTGCACGGGTGCAGGATCGACGACGAATGCCTCATCGGGATCGGCGCGACCGTCCTCAACGGTGCGCACATCGGCGCGGGCAGCATTGTCGGTGCCCATGCACTCGTCCCCGAGGGCATGGTCATCCCCCCGGGGTCGCTGGTGGTGGGCCTTCCCGCACGGGTGCGGCGGGAGCTCACCACGTCGGAGCGTGATGGGCTTCCCGCACAGGCGGAGCGCTACGCGATGAACGCGGCACGACATGCCGAAGAGGCGCACCCCGCAGGCTGAGTCCGGTTACACCCCGGCTGCAGGCCGCTTTTTCTACGTGAGGGTGTACTCCGGACCGCTCCCGCCCTCGGGCGGCGTGAGCTGCCCCCCCTTCGCGGTAATGGCACCGCACTGCACGCAGTTCGGGTTGTTCATCCGCACGTGCACCATTCCGTCGGCCTCACTGCCGTCGACGATCTCGTAGACCTTCGCGGGGCACATGTTCTCCCAGGCCACGGCCAGCTCCTTGGGCACATTGGTGCGGATGCGAATGTGATTGGGCTGGTCGTCCCGCGTCTTGTTGCCGCTCAGGAAGACCGATGACAGCTTGTCGAAGATGTACTCGCCGTCCGCTTTGGGGTACCCGCGGTCGGGCCCGATGATGACCGGCTCGTCGCGGTCTGCCTTGATGGTGACCTTCTTGGGGAACTTGCCGCGGGTGACCATGCTCATTCCGTTGACGATCCCGCCGTAGAGGTAGCCCTTCTGGAATGCCGGCCGGAAGTTGCGGACGCGCCAGAGGTCCTTCCACACCTCGGAATCCCTGACGGCCTCGGTGTAGTTCCAGAGCCCCGTGACGTCGTCCGCCGTGCCGTTCTTGATCGACTGCGCGATCTGCTCGGCCGCGATGATGCCGGTCTTCATGGCGTAACTCACGCCCTTGAGCGCGGCCAGGTTGACGAATCCGGCCGAATCGCCGCAGAGCACGGCCCCGGGAACGTGGAAGCGGCTGGGCAGGTGGTAGATCCCGCCGGAGGGGATGGTCTTCGCGCCCCAGGCCACGCGCCGTCCGCCCTCGAGCACGTCCTTGAACACCGGGTTGGTCTTCGCCTGCTGCAGGAGGTCATGCGCCGACATGTTGGCGTCGGCGGCATCGAGCCCCACGACCATGCCGATGGACACCATGTTGCCGCCCATCGGATACATCCACCCGCCGCCGTACTCGCGCCACTTCGATCCGAGGCGCAGGGGCCAGCCCACCGTGTGGATCACGCGATCGAGAGGCTTCGTGACCTCCCAGACCTCCTTCACGCCGATCTCGTAGAGCGGCGTCGACTCCTGGTCGAGCTCGAAGTGCGTGCGCAGGACACCGGCAAGGTGCCCTTGCGTGCCCTCGCAGATGACCGTCACCTTTGCGCGTACCTCGACGCCGGGCTCGAAGGTGGACAGCTCCTCGCCCTCACGGCCACGGCCCTTGTCGCCGGTCTTGATGCCCACCACGCGCCCGTCCTGCACAAGCAGTTGCTGGGCGTCGGTCTCGGGCAGCATGTAGGCGCCGTACTCCTCGGCGTTCTCCGCCATGAACCGCGACAGCTGGCTGATGGAGATGACCCAGTTGCCGTGGTTGTGCAGGTCGGGGGGCGTCGGAATCCTGAACTTGCCGTTCTTGCGCAGGAAGTACACCGACTCCTTCGTGACCTCCTCGAACACCCCGGGGGTCTCACCCGGCGCGGCGTCCGGGAACAGCTCCTTGAATGGACCCGGACGCATGACGGATCCCGACAGCAGATGCGAACCGGGGCCCTTGCCCTTCTCCACGATCGCGATGGGCACCTCGCCGAGTGCCTCCATGAGCTCCTCATCCTCCGCCATTATCTGGCCGAGGCGGATGGCGCCGGCGAGCCCCGCGGGCCCTGCCCCGACGAACAGGACTCCAACCTCGATGTACTCGTCCTCGCCCGCCTCGGGCGCGGAGATGTAATCGGACGGGCGGAACCGGGGCGGATACTCAGCGGGGATGGTGCTCATGGTCGTATCGTCACCTTGAGGGTTGTATGAGACGAAAAACCCCTGCTGAGCAGGGCTTTTATGGAGCATAGCGGATTCGAACCGCTGACCTCCTGGGTGCGATCCAGGCGCTCTCCCAACTGAGCTAATGCCCCTCGCGGGGCGGAATGCTAGCGCGGCGTGGGGACGTCGTCACCCCGCTAGTGTCCCGCGCCGTGCTCGACCTCAACGCTCACATCCTTCCCGGGATCCATGCAGACACACCCGACGTGGAGACCGCCATCGGGTGGGCACGCGAACTCATCAACGCCGGAGTCACGGCTGCGGTGACGCCTGCCGTCCTCGGTCCGGATCCCGCTCGCGATCTCATGGATGCGGCGCAGGCCCGCACGGTGCTCGCCGACGCACTGGCAGACGCCGATCTCGCACTGGAGATCCTGCCCGGTGCGGTCATCCCTGTCGACCTTCTGCCCACTCTCACACCTGACCAGCTCGCCGATGCCACCGTGGGCGGGGCAGGACACTGGCTGATGGTGTCGCTTCCGGGATCCGGATGGCCCCTCGGTATCGCCGACCTGATGAGGGGTCTCGACATGGGCGGCCTCGGCGTGGTCATCGCGCACCCCGAGCAGGCTGAATCCGTGCAGTTGAGTCCCGATCGCCTCCGCGACCTCCTCGGGCGCGGCGCGCTTGTGCAGATCTCCGCCGGCAGCCTTGCCGGCACCCATGGCCCGCGCGCGGAACGGTCGGCCTTTGACCTTCTGCGGAATGGGATGGTCACCGTCGTGGCATCCGACGTGCCGTCGAATGCCGGGCACGGTCGTGATCTGCGCGCCGCGGCCGCGACCGTGGCGAAGGTGCTGCGGCGGCCCGACGGCGAGGTGGCATGGATGTTCGACGACGGCCCCCGGGCGATCGCCGCGGGCCAGCCGGTCCGCGCTCCGCGCATGGTGCCCCTGCCCCGTGAGGCGCGCCCGGCCTAGGCGCGCCGCGCCGCGGCGATCGCCTCGAAGGTGATCGGCAGCCCCTGCTCCACCTGCACCGTGGGCGTCCAACCCAGCATCGCCCCGGCGCGCGTGGCATCAAGCGCGCTGCGCTGCAGTTCCCCGGTGCGGGCCGGCGCCATCACCGGGTCGGTGCCTCCGAGTATGCGCACGAGATCAAGCACGGAAACCTCACGGCCGCACCCGATATTCAGGGTCATGTCGGGCTCGCACCCCTCCGCGCGGAGGAACGCGTCGACGACATCGCCCACAAACACGTAGTCGCGGGTCTGCAGCCCGTCACCGAACACCGTCAGGGGCTCACCATCGATCAGTCGCCCCGAGAAGATCGCCACGACCCCGGCCTCGCCATGGGGGTCCTGCCGCGGCCCGTAGACGTTCCCGAGCCTCAGCCGGACGGTCGGAACCCCGTAGAGGCGCCCGTAGAGGGCGCAGTAGGCCTCCCCCGCAAGCTTGCTCTGGCCGTAGTGGGACATCGGCCGCGTCTCGGAGGTCTCCGGCGTGGGCACCGGCAAACCGGGGTATTCCCCGTACCCGGCTCCACCGGTGGCAGCGAACACCACGCGCGCGCCCACGGCGCGCGCTGCCTCGAGCACCGACAGGGTGCCCCCGATGTTCACATCGGCGTCGAAGGTGGGCTCCTCAAGCGCGCGGCGCACATCCGCCTGCGCGGCCAGATGGAAGATGGTGGTCGCGCGGCTGCTGCGGGCCACCCGGGCAACGCCTGCGAGGTCACGGATGTCAATCTCGTGAAAGGACGCCTCTGCCGGGAGGTTGCTCAGGCGCCCGGTCGCGAGATTGTCGATGACATGGACCTCCCGCCCGTCGGCGATGAGGGCATCGACGAGGGTGGATCCGATGAACCCGGCCCCGCCTGTGACGATCACCGGACCGGTGACGGCCACTGCTAGCCTCGAAGGGCCATGAAGGCCCCGAATCGCGATGACATCTCGTCTCCCTCCCGCCGGTGGTCGTGGGGCAGCATGGCCAAGCCCGGCGCCGGGTGCAAGAGGCGCTGATGGACACCCACCGGACAGGCCCCCTCCCCGACGTCCTGGCCCGGCTCGCCGACAGCGTCGACCCGCCCATTGCGAAGCGATCACCAACCACGGCGGCCAGATTGTTTGGGCTCGTCCTCTGCGTGGCCACGTCTGCAGTCGTTCTCGTCGCCGTCTTTGGCGTGGGCTACCCGTGACGGGCATCTTCATTTCGCTCGAAGGCGTCGATGGGTCGGGTAAGAGCACGCAGGCCGTGATGCTCGCGGACGCCCTGCGCGACCGTGGTCACGATGTTGTCCACGTGCGCGAGCCGGGCGGGACGCCCCTGGGGGAGGCCGTGCGGGAGGTTGTGCTGGGGCCCGACCCGATGAGCCCCTGGGGGGAGGCCTTCCTGTTCGCGGCCGCGCGGGCCCAGTTGGTGGTCGATGTCATCGCGCCCGCGCTTGCGGCGGGTACGTGGGTGGTGGCTGACCGCTTCATCGACTCCTCGCTTGCGTATCAGGGCGCGGCGCGTGGCCTCGGCATTGACGAGGTGGCGACCGTGAACGCCCCCGGCATTGGGGTCACGATGCCCCATCTCACCCTTGTGCTCGACATCGCGCCGGGCGCGGCCGTCGACCGCCGCGCAGGTCGCGGGAGCGTGGATCGCATCGAGGACGAAGGCCAGGCCTTGCAGGAGAGCGTGGCCGAGGGCTATCGGGAGGTGGCGCGCTTGTTCCCCGATCGCGTGCACCTCATATCGGCCGCGGGCTCGCTGGATGAGGTGCACACACGGGTGCTCGCCGCGGTACTCGGCGCCACGTGACCATCGAGGTTCCGGGGCAACCGCTCGCCGAGCGCATTCTGCAGACGGCGTCGGGGCGCCCCTCACCCCCCCCGCAGTTCCTCTTGCATGGCCCTCGGGGCTCGGGAAAGCGCCGGGCCGCACGCGCGCTGGCCTGGGCGCTGGTGGACCCGACGACAGCGCATGACCCCGACGACCAGTCGCTCGACATCTCGACCGTCGCCGCATCGGGCACCACGATCCGGCTGGAGGACGAACTGGAGCCGGTGCTCGCCGCGCTCGCCTCGCGTCCGGTCGTCGGGGAGCGGCGGGTGATGATCATCGACGGCGCCGAGCGCCTTCGCCCGCAGGAGGGGGCCGACCGGATCCTCAAGGTGCTCGAGGAGCCCCCTCCCCTGTCGCACGTCATCCTCGTCACCGATCGTCTGACGGACCTCATCCCCACCATCCGTTCACGCTGCATGCTCGTGCCCTTCCGGACGCCCGGCTGGCAGGTGATTGCCGCGGAACTCGAGGCGGCCGGGGAGGACCGGGCGAGCGCCCGTGCACGCGCCCGTGCGGACGGGCTCCTCGCACTGCAGGTGGGCCCGTTCGAACGCCGGCTGAGGAGCCTCGGCGCCGATCTCGCCCTTCGGAGTCTTGAGGGGACAGCAGGTGCCGCAGGGCTGGTGCACGACATTCAGCGCGCGATGGACGACGCGGCCGCCGAGCATCCGTCAGACGAGCTTGAGCAACTCCGGCAGGAGTCGGCCGCGCTTGAGGGCAAGCGGGGGGGCAAGACTGCCGCCAAGAAGGCCGACGATCAGGCCCGCCGCGAACGCCGGCGCCTGGTCACCGAGGGATGGGTGCACGTCCTCGACGGGGCGGCGTCTGTTCATGCGGATGCCCTTGCGATCAGCTTGGGGGCAGACATGGCCGTGCGGCACGAGGAACTCATGCCCCGGTTGCGGGAGGTCGCTCATCCGGAGAGGAGCGTGGCGCTCGAGGCCTCCCTTGAGGCGATCCAGCGCGCGCGGTCGGGCTTCGGCCTCAACCCCCTCGCGGAACTCTGGGTGGAGGGCCTGCTCGACCGACTGGCAATGATCGGGCGGGGGGCTGAGCCGCCCCGCCGCTCCCCGGGCGCTCTCATCACGTGAACAAGTTTCCGCGCCGTCCCCTGCGCGCGGGAGCACACCAACGCGCCGCCATGTGTGCAGTAGAGTTCCGCCGCTGTTCAGGTCGCCCGGCTGCCACGGGTTCCCTGCCGACGTAGCTCAGTTGGTAGAGCACTTCACTCGTAATGAAGGGGTCAGCGGTTCGAATCCGCTCGTCGGCTTCACTTCCTTCCCCCATAAAGGTCACTAACTCCCCGCTCAGACGAGGAGATCTTGTGCCCTTTTGCCGCCCCGCGGTCACCGAGGCCCTACCGCAGGACTGGGCTTCAGGGGGCAGAAACGGGCACCGGTGACCGTTAGGTGACCGTTAGCGGGGGCTAGACTGACCCCCACGAGAAAGGCCCGGCACCGCTGTAACGGCCCGGGGCGTGACACCGAGGGGGGAACCTCGATGCCCAGCAAGGCTACATCGACCCGGCAGGTGCGGCAGACCGTCGCCCCGGGCGTCACTGAAGTCCACTCCCTGTCGTGTGGGCGCTCGGAGGGGAAGCGGCGCTGTACCTGCTCCCCGTCATACTCCGCCGCGGTCAGCACCGGAGGAAGGGGCGAGCGCACACGCCACCGCCAGACGTTCACCACGCTCGCTGATGCCCTCGCATGGCTGGACGATCTGAAGCGTGGCCACCGCCTCGGGGAGCCGACTGACTCCACGCCGGGGCGCGCACCCGTCCCGACCGTGAGCGAGGCAGTGACCGCCTTCATCCGACGTGCGGGTGCCGGTGAGGTCACCGCGCGCGGCGGCCACCCGTTCAGCGGCACGACGCTGACCAACTACGCCGGGGTCCTCGATCGCCACGTCAAGCCGTTCCACGTCGAGCGCTACGGCTGCGCGTTGGGTGACCTGCGGGCCGACCTAGTGGATCAGAAGGTCATGCAGACGATGGCGGACTCAATAGCCGCCAAGGGGCGCAGGGAGTCAGCGAAGCGCGCCAACCGTGAAGACCAACAGCGCCGCCACGAAGATCAACGCAGTGAATATGAACGCGAGGGCTCGCGGCTCCGCCAAACGCTCGGGGTCCATCGCTCAGCCGGTCAGCAGCCGGTGCTGGTCACCGTGCCGCCGGGGCAGGTGGTGTTGTTCCAGCGCGCGCCGGTGAGGTTCGCGCTGGTGAGGGTCGCGAAGGAGAGGTTCGCGCCGCTGAGGTTCGCGCTGGTGAGGTTCGCGAAGAAGAGGATCGCCCAGGTGAGGTTCGCGCCGCTGAGGTTCGCGCTGGTGAGGTTCGCGTAGACCCCGTTCGCGAAGTAGAGGTTCGCGCCGGTGAGGTTCGCCCTGGTGAGGGTCGCGGAGGAGAGGTCTGCGCCGCTGAGGTTCGCGCTGGTGAGGTCTGCGCCCTGGCAGTTCGGAAAGCACGACGGCCTGGACCCAATGCCGTTCGCCCGCTTGCGGCTCCCGGGCGGCGCATCGAACCGGGCCCCCTTGAGCCTTGCCCCTCGCAGGTCGGCGTGACGAAGCTTCGCCCCCCGGAAGTCCGCTCCGCGAAGGTCAGCCCCCCGGAAGTCAGCTCCCCGCAGATCAGCCCTCGTGAACTTCGCCCTCCTCAGGTTGCCGTGGTGCTCGACGGTCCAGCGGTGGACGACCCCCCGGCAGTCGGCCCCGGGCTTCAGCACGCAGGTCTTCGCTCCGGTGCCGATGGTTGTGGACTGCTGCCCCGCGAGGGCAACAGGTGCGGCAACAGCAAGGCCGACTGCTGCAAGGGCGGTGAGGGTCCGGGGGCGCATGGGGAGTCTCCTGAATCGTGGTGCGCGTGGTGGGAGGGTAGCGGCGGGGTGTCGCACGACGCGAGATGGGGCGTTCCGTACGCCCACAACCCAAAGGAGCAGTCGCCCAGGCTCACCCGACCGATCCCGCCCGGACGCGGCTAGCAGCCGGTGTTGGTCACCGTTTGCAGGGGGTGTTGGTCACCACCGTGCCGTTGGGGCAGGTGGTGTTGTTCCAGGTCGCCTTTTCGATGTTCAAGGCGTCGGTGATCGCGCGGCTGAGGTTCGCGTTGGTGAGGTTCACGCGCCTGAGGTTCGCGCCGGTGAGGTTCGCGCGGGTGAGGTTCGCGCCGGTGAGGTTTGCGCCGGTGAGGTTCGCGCCGGTGAGGTCCGCGCCGGTGAGGTCCGCGCCGTCGAGGTCCGCGCCGTCGAGGTTCGCGCCGGTGAGGTTCGCGCGGTAGAGGTCCGCGCCGTCGAGGTTCGCGCCGGTGAGGTTCGCGCGGTAGAGGTCCGCGCCGGTGAGGTTGGCGCCGGTGAAGACCACCCCCACGAAGTTTATGCGGCTGAGGTCCGCTCCGGAGAGGTCCTTGCCGGCGAAGGACTGGCCCCGGCAGTCGGGGAAGCACCGCGGTTGATCTTCCGCTGCCCCCGCCTGGCGTATGGCGGCCGTGGAAGTCGCCGCGGGCGGGCTGGCCTCGGACGCGTCGCCCCCGCACCCCGCGAGGAGGACCATTGACGCCGCGGCAGCGGCGGTGGCGAGGATGGCGCTGGTTCTCGGGCGCATGGGGAGTCTCCTAAGTCGCGGTGCGCGTGGTGAGAGGGTAGCGGTGGGGTGCTTGCTTGCCGCGACCCTCCGCGTTCCGTAAGCCCACACTCCAGCAGTGCGGGCACCCAGTCTCACCCGGGCCAGCAGCCGGTGTTGGTCTTCGTGCCGTTGGGGCAGGTGGTGTTGGAAAAGGTTGACCTGCTGAAGGTCGTATCGCGTATGCGCACGCCAGTGAGGTTCGCGCCGGTGAAGTTCACCTGACTGGCCAGCACGCCGATGAACATCGCGTCGGTGAGGTTCGCGCCGGTGAAGTTCGCGCCGATACCGTTCATCCTCCCGAAGGTCACGCCCGTGAGGTTCGCACCTTCGAAGTTCACCATCTGGAACTCCCCTTCAATCACACGCGCGCGGGAGAGGTTCGCGCCCGTGAAATTCGTACGGAAGAGGAACGGACCAGGATAGATTTCTGCGTCGCTGAGATCCGCCCCTGAGAAGTCGGCCCTGACGAGGCCAGAACCTGACAGGGTCACGCTGCGGAGGTCTGCGTTCGCGCAGTTCGGGAGGCACGCCGGTCTGCTCGCCGCCAGCGGCGCCGCCTGGCGTGCGACGGCCGTGGAGGTCGCCGTGGACGGGCTGGCCTCAGACGCGCTGCCTCCGCATCCTGCGAGGAGAACCATTGACGTCGCCGCTACGGCGGCGGTGGCGAGGATGGCGGTGGTGCGAAGGCGCATGGGGAGTCTCCGGAGTTGCGGCGTGCGTGACGGGAGGACAGCGGCAGGTTGCTGTCAGCAACCCGTGCTGGTCACCGTGCCGTTGGGACAGATGGTGTTGCTCCACACCAGACGGTCAACTCTTGTGCCGGAGAGGTTCGCGTCGGTGAGGTCCGCACCCGTGAGGTTCGCGCCGGAGAGGTTCGCGCGGGTGAGGATCGCGCCGGTGAGGTTCGCGCCGGTGAGGTCCGCGGCCCAGAGGTTCGCGCCGACGAGGCCTGCGCCGGCGAGGTTCGCGCCGGTGAGGTCCGCTATGGAGAGGTTCGCGCGGGTGAGGTCCGCGTTGGAGAGGTTCGCGTGCATGAGTTCCGCGCCCCGGCACATCGGATAGCACGACGGCCTATTTCCTGCTGCCCCCGCCTGGCGTGCGGCGGTCGTGGAGGTCGTCGCGGATGTGGTGGCCTCGGGCGCGCTGCCTGCGCACCCTGCGAGGAGGACCATCGACGCCGCCGCAGCGGCGGTGGCGAGGATGGCGGGGGTGTGAAGGCGCATGGGGAGTCTCCTGAGTCGCGGTGCGCGTGGTGGGAGGGTAGCGGCGGCATGCCGCATAGCGCGCGATGCAGCGTTCCGAAAGCCCACACCCCAGCGGCGCAGGCGCCCAGGCTCACCCGAGCGCCGGCGACGGGCGCGGACCGGAGTGCCGCGCCCACCGCGACGACTCGCATGCGCCCGTTCTTGTGTCACTGAGTTTTACGTGCCAAACTTCGGTCCATGCACCCGCCAAAACACGGCCGGTCGGGCGATCCCGGGCGCGCCATGGAGGACTACGCCAAGGCGATCTTCGGCCTCGGCCGTGATTCCGGGAATGGACAGGCATCCGTCGGAGATCTCGCCTCGCGGCTCGGCGTCACGCCCGGATCGGCCAGCGCGATGGTCAAGCGCCTGGCCACACAGGGGCTGGTGGTGCACCAGCGGTACCGCGGCGTCTCCCTCACGCCCGACGGGGAGGCCCTGGCTCTTGCGGTCATCAGGCGTCACCGACTGATCGAAACGTTCCTCGCCGAGGAGCTCGGGATGCCGTGGGACCAGGTGCACCACGAGGCCGACGTCATCGAGCATGTGCTCTCCGACACGGTCGTCGATCTCATCGCGGCAAAGCTGGGCGACCCCACGCACGATCCCCACGGCGACCCCATTCCGGCGCGCGACCTGACGATGGACGAGCCCCGCACCACCACCCTGTGGGACGCGCCGGACGGCGCCAGCATGCTGTTCGCAAGCGTGTCGGACAGCGATCCCACCATGCTGCGCCATCTGGGCGAGCACGGCATCCGGCCAGGCACGCGCATCCGTGTGGTGGAGCACGAGCCATTCGACGGGCCGGTGCGCATCCGGGTTGGTCGTAGTGCGCACTCGATCGGGCCTTCGCTCGCCCGTTCAATGCGGCTCTGCGACGACGGTGCCCCCGAATGAGGGGCCGTTGTGCATGCACGGTGGCTGCCATCGTCATGTTGGTCGCGGTCGGCGGGCTGGCCATCGGATGCGGGCAGTCCGCCCGCGCGCCGATCGGGGAGCGACCGGTGGAGGTCGTGGCCACCACCAACTTCCTCGCCGACATGGCACGCGAGATCGGCGGCCCGCGCACCCGCGTCTCGTCGCTCATGGGCCCCGGGGTCGACCCCCACTCCTACAAGGCCTCCGCCTCCGATGTGAAGACACTGCGCGACGCCGATCTGCTGCTGAACGTGGGACTCCAGCTCGAGGGTCGCATGGGCGACTGGTTCGAGGAGATGTCGCGTCGAACGATGGTCGTGTCGGTCACCAGTGACATCCCGCGCGGGGATCTCCTCGCGTCACCCGACTACGAGGACCAGTACGACCCCCACGTGTGGTTCGACGTCCCCATGTGGTCGTCCGCAGTCGGGACGATCGAACGGGCGCTGACCCGGGCGGACCCGGCCGGCGCACGGGAGTACGCGGCGCGGGCCGACGAGTACCGCCGACGCCTCCGTGCCCTCGACCGGGAAGCGCGCAGCACGCTTGCCGCCATACCCCCCCGCCAACGTATCCTGGTGACCTCGCATGATGCGTTCGCCTACCTCGGCCGTCGTTACGGGCTGCGCGTGGAGGGCATCCAGGGCATCTCCACCGTGGCCGAGGCAACGACGGGCGACATCGAGCGGGTCGCGGACGCCGTTGCCGCGAACGACCTGCCATCCGTATTCATCGAGTCGAGCGTGTCGCCCCAGACAATGCGCGCGGTCGCGGAGGCTGCCGGTCGAAAGGGTCATGACGTGAAGATCGGCCCGGACCTGTTCGCCGATTCCGCCGGCGAAGCGTCGAGCCCAGAGGGCACGTATATCGGCATGGTGCGCGCGAACATCCGGCGCATCGCGGCGGGGCTCTCACAGTGACTGCCAGCCGAGGCCCCGATGCGCTGAACATCAGCGGGCTCACCGTCTCGTACGGCGGTCCCCCCGTCGTCTGGGACGTGACGGCCCGCTTCCCGCAGGGGCTGATGTCGGCGATCGTCGGGCCGAATGGATCGGGCAAGTCCACGCTGCTGCGGGCGACGATGGGAATCCAGCCCGTTGATTCCGGCCGCGTGGAGGTATTGGGTATGCCGCCTGCACGCGCGCGACAGCAGGTGGCATACGTTCCCCAGCGGGACGAGGTGGACTGGGACTTCCCCATCACCGTGCGCGAGGCGGTCGAAATGGGCCGGTACCCGGCCCGTGGCTGGTTCCGGCGACTCACGCCCGCCGACCGCGCCGCCGCGCGCGTTGCCATTGAGCGTCTGGGACTTGCACCCTATGCATCGCGCCAGGTGGGCGAGCTCTCCGGCGGGCAGCGCCAGCGCGTCTTTCTGGCGCGCGCCCTGTGCCAGGAGCCCCGCCTGCTGGTGCTCGACGAGCCTTTCGCCGGGATCGACGCGCGGACCGAGCGGGACCTTCTTCAGCTGCTGTCGGAACTGGTTCGCACGACGGGCGCATCGGTGGTGGCGGTACACCACGACCTCGCCACATTGCGCGCCGCATTCGACTGGGCTCTGCTCGTGAATGTGCGCGGGATCGCGTGCGGGCCGGTGGCTGATGCGCTGTCACCGGCGAATGTCGCGCGCGCGTACGGATCGGACTCCGTCCTCGAGCCCGCGCCATGAACTGGCTGTATGACCTGCTGCCCCTCCCGGGAACCACCGTTCTCGTGGCGCTCGGTGCGCTTGCGCTGGGAGTCACGGCGGGCGTGGTGGGGTCGCTCGCGGTGCTTCAGCAGCGCAGCCTCGTCGGAGATGCCATCGCGCACGCCGCCCTTCCCGGGATCGCCGTGGCCTTCATCGTCTCGGGCGCGCGCGACTCCGCGACGCTCACCATCGGGGCCGTCATCGCGGCGGCGGTGGCCGCGGCCCTCATCCTGCGCCTTCAGCGCACCCCGCGCCTGCGCGCCGACGCCGCGATCGGCGTTGTGCTGGCCGGTGCGTTCTCCGTAGGCGTGGTCCTGCTCACGTGGATCACCGGATCGGGACGTGGCGACCAGGCCGGGCTGGAGTCGTATCTCTTCGGTCAGGCCTCGGGGATCGTTGAGTCCGACGTTGCCCTGTCGTTCACCCTCATGGCGATCGCGCTGATCGCCGTGATCGTGCTCACGCGCATCCTGCGCGCGGTCACCTTCGATCGCACATTCAGTGCTGCCGCCGGCCTGCCGGTGAGGTTCGCCGAAGCGGCATCGGCGGCCCTGCTGGTCATCGCCGTGGTGGTCGGCCTGCGAATGGTCGGCGCAATCCTGATGGTGGTGATGCTGATCGCCCCCGCCGTTGCCGCCCGTCAGTTCGTGAAGCGCCTCTCGCCAATGCTCGCGCTCTCGGGCCTCATCGGAGCGGTGGTGGGTGTGTCCGGCGCGCTCGCATCATCTGCGGCAGGGGTCCCCACGGGTCCGGTCATCGCCCTCATCGGCACGGCCACGGCCGTGCTTGCGGTGCTGCTTGCCCCCCATCGCGGCGTGGCGTGGACCGCGCGGCATCGCATGAGAGCACGCTCCCGCCTGCGCAGGACGGAACTCCTGCTGGCGCTCGATCATGAGCAGCCCCCTGCCCCACGCATGCCCGACGTGGTCGCGGGGGACATGGGGCGCAGCGTGCGATGGGTTCGTCGTGGCCTTGGCTCCCTGCGGAAGGCAGGCCTCGCCGTGGTCGCGAGCGACGCGGTCACGCTCACCGAAGCAGGTCGGCGCGAAGCCCAGAGGGCGCGCGAGGCCGTCCTCGCATGGTCGGCCTGGATCGAGCATGGCTGGCGCCTCGGCCTTCCCGACGCGCGCGAGCCGGACCCTCTCGACCTCGCCGGATCACTGGGCGATGAGATGGCCGCGCGACTCGCCCGCATGGCCCGGGAGGATCCTGCGCATGCCGCTGTTCGGTGACGCCGGCACGATCATGATCACCGGTGGCCTCGTCGCGTCGGCATGCGCGTTGCTGGGCGTCATGCTCGTGCTCCGAGGACTCAGTCTCATGGGGGACGCGGTCAGTCACTCGGTGCTTCCGGGCATTATCGCGGTCTTCCTGGTCGCTCAGACCCGCGCACCCGTATGGGTCATCATCGGGGCAGCAACATTCGCCGTTGTCTGCGTCCTCTCGATCGAGTGGCTGACGTCCACCGGGCTCGTTCGGTCGGATGCGGCCATTGGGCTCGTCTTCCCCGCCCTCTTCGCTCTCGGGGTGCTCGGCGTGCACCGGTTCACGGCCGACCTGCACATCGACCTCGACTCCACGATCTACGGTGAGATCGCATTCCTCCCCTTCCGGGTGATGGAGATTGCCGGCGTGGAGGTGGCACGTGGCATGGTGGTCGCGGCGGTCGTCCTTCTGCTGGATATCGCCTTCGTGGCAATCTTCTGGAAGGAGCTGAAGATCACCACCTTCGACCCGGGCTTCGCGGCAGTCACGGGGTTCGCCCCCCGGTGGGTGGGTCGCATCCTCCTCGTGCTCGTCAGCATCACGGCGGTGGTGGCATTCGAGTCGGTGGGCGCGATCCTGGTCATCGCACTGCTCATCGTCCCCGCAGCGGCTGCGCGGTTACTCACGCGGCGACTGCTCACGATGATGCTCACTGCGATCGGGATTGGCTGGGTAGCAGCCATCGTGGGCTACCAGGCGGCGGTCGCCGTCGACGCATCGATTGCAGGCATGATGGGCGTCATCGCCCTCACTGCGTTTGCCGGCGCGCTCGCGCTGGCCGGCGCCCGACGCGTGCGTTCGCGTCGGCAGGTGACCGTCGCTACCGCGCCCGGCATACGGCAGCCGGGCGAGGCTGCTCCACGAGGCGACACGCACCGCAGGTGAAACTGGCGGTGCGCCGGTCGGTATTCCGGGAACTACGCGGCGCTTCGGACCAGATCGCGGCCGGGGTCGATACCCCATCGGGCGGCGATCTCGTCGAGATCGGGCGCCATGGGCCACGAGTCGGGCATGGGCTCACCCACGTGCCCGGGCGTTCCACCCTTCAGGGCCATGCACCCGTGATTGTCGCCGAGGCGGTCAATCTCGGCGATGTCCGCCGGCGTGAGCACGATCTCCGTGGGCGTGGTGGCGAGTTCGCGCCGCTGACCCTCAACCGTCTTGTGTCCCTCCCCCGCCTCCTGGATGAAGGTCGGCACGACGGAGTGCACCCCCTGCTGCGCAAGAGTCCACTGCGCGGACAACTGAAGCGGGGTGAGTCCGTGCCGCTCCGCGATGGGGGCGATCAACGCAAGCTTCTCGCGGCCGGAGGCCACCCACCCCGCGGGGCGGTACTTGCGATGGTCGCCGTCGACGAGGGCGTCCTCGTCCGGGAGATCGCCGTGGAAGATCCCGCCGTAGTCGACGACACGCGCAAGCACCTTGACCTGCTTCTGAGCGAGCGCGGGTAGGGCCATCTTCCCCGGCCAGGGCTCGAACGGGTTGAGGATGATCATCGCCCAGTCCATCTCGTCCCCGTACATCTCGATGCATCCGATGAGATCGAGAGTGAATCCATTTGCCGGACCGGGAGCGACGCCGATCATGGTCGCGAGGCCCTCGGCGCGAAGGTCGGACATTGCACGCCAGACCGTCTCATTGGTGTACCCGATGCGGTCCGGGTTATGAAGCATCACGAGGTCGACATGATCCGTGCCAAGCCTCTCAAGGCTTGCCTCGAGGGCACCGAAGAGGTAGTCGCGGTACTCCGCCTCCCCCCGCAGAGATGGGTTCGTGAACCGGGGGTAACCGCTTGAGCCCTGACGCACGCCCCTCACGAAGTCGTGACCAATCGCCGATGCGATGCAGTACGACCCGCGATCCAGTCCGCGCACGGCACGACCGACGATGCGGTCGGCCTCGCCGTCTGCGTACACGTCCGCCGTGACGACCGTGCGGATGTCCTCGCCCGGGCGGATCAGCGCCTCAAGACGGGCGTCGTCGAGGGGTTCCCCGAAGTGCATGACGCGACCGCCGCTCCACGCCCCGATTGCCGTGTGTCCGATGTCAGCCATGGGTCGATTGTCGCATCGGTGCGCGCGGCCGCGGAAGGGCGTTCGTCACGCCACGGGCTGCGCGACGACCCTGAGTTCCTCGCCGGCGGCCTCCACCACGTCACCGGGGTGCAGCTGGCGCCCGCGCCTGTCCTCCCGCTCGGCATTGACGCGCACGCCCTCGGCGAGGATGGCCTTGATGTCGCCCCCACCCCCCGCGAGGTCGGCGAGCTTGAGCAACTGGCCGAGTCGGATCATGCCGCCGGTGATGGGAACGTCGCGCATGGGGATGACGATACGCCACGTCGGCGCTAGCGTCCGGGGCGTGAACGCACCCGCTCGCGCACCCGCCGTGCCACCGCCTGCGGCGCGATGGATCCTGATCGCGCTGGTGGGTGCCGCCCTTGTCTCCCTGAGCATCGTCGTTGCCGGCCTCACGAGCGGCGCGTCTGAATTCTGGGGCGGCTACGAAAAGGCCCTCGCCCGGGTGCAGGGCGGTG
>JBIIQA010000030.1:0-12977 GCA_044342355.1 Miltoncostaeaceae bacterium
ACCGGATCCGCTCACGTGGCTACCTGCCACTTCCCCCGAAGATCTGGAGGAAGAACAGGAAGACATTGAAGATGTCGAGGAAGATGCCGAGCGCAATGGGCACGGCGACGTTGCCGGTCGTCGAGCGGCGCAGGCGCTGGAAGTCGAAGGCGGTCCAGAATGCGAAGATGACCAGCCCGAGAATGGCCCAGATGAGCGAGCCGCCGGGGATGTTCACGAAGATCAACGCGATGCCGAACACGATCAGGCCGATGAGCGCCCAGAAGAAGAAGCGCACGTAGGGAGCCAGGTCGCGGCGGGTGGCATAGCCCCACGCGCCGAAGGCGGCGATGAAAAGAGCCGTTGCCCCGGCCGCCTGCCACAGCACCTGGGCCCCGTTGGCCGAGGCGTACACCTGCAGGGTCGGCCCCACCGCCATTCCCAGGAGAAGGCCCACCGCGAAGAGCAGGGTCATGCCGAGCCCACCGCTCTGCTTCTTGATGAACCCGCTGGAGAGGATGAGGACGAAGGCGGCGACCCAGCAGGCGATCATCCAGCCGCCCGTGAAGTCCTTGGCGATCCAGGCACCCGCAGCGGTGAAACCACACGTGACCGCGACGAGGAACATCACGCGACTGAAGAGCACCTTCTGCGTGACCTTCTCGAGCGCTTCTGCCCCGGCGGCGTCGGTGGCACTCGCCTGCTCGTACCAGGTGCGGTTGGGGGTCTCCTCGGCCACTGCGGCTGCTCCTATCCGTCGGTGAGCGGGGCCATCGAGAGCCCCGCATCCTTCAGCTGCTCCCACACCAGTTCCGCGCGCTCGGCGTCACCCCTCCAGACCGTGGCCTGGCCCTTCTCGTGGATGGTCTTCGCGAAGGCCATCCCCTTGGCGTAGTCCACCCCGGGAACGAACTGCGCGAGGATCGTGGCCACGCCCTCGAAGGTGTTGTGGCTGTCGTTCAGCACGATCACCGAGCACGGACGCCCCAACCCGTTGCCGGGCCCGGTCCCGCGGATCTTCTCCTTGGGCGGTGTGAGGACGTCTGAACCCACGGCGGTGAATGATAGCCGGGCGCCTGTAGCGCGCGTGGTGACCGTCACCGACCCCGGCGAGTGACTGTCACCAGCGATGTGCGCGATACCGTTCCGGCGTGGCCACCGCCCCAGCTCCCGAGGTGCTCGCGTCATTCCACCCTGTCGTGGCCGACTGGTTCGCGCGGGCATTCGCGCGCCCGACTCCCCCGCAAACGCTCGGCTGGCCGCACATCGCGTCCGGCCATCACACGCTCATCGTGGCACCCACCGGATCCGGGAAGACCCTTGCGGCATTCCTCTGGGGCCTGAACCAGATCGCGGCCGCCCGGCTCACCGGTGACGATCACCGAGAGGCGGCGGAGGCAGTCACCGGCGCCTCCCCCGGCGTCGGCCGGGGGGCCGGGCGCATCCTGTACATCTCCCCACTCAAGGCCCTCAACTACGACGTGGAGCGCAATCTCCGCGGGCCGCTCGCCGGAATCGCCGAGTCGGCACGGCGCATGGGGCTTGAGCCGCCCGAGATCTCCGTGGCCGTGCGCACCGGCGACACGCCGCAGTCGGAGCGGCAGCGCATGCTGCGCAACCCGCCCGACATCCTCATCACCACGCCGGAGAGCCTCTACCTGCTGCTCACGAGCAAGGGCGAGGAGATCCTCAAGGGGGTGACCGGCGTGATCGTCGATGAGATCCACGCGATGGCAGGTGCGAAGCGGGGCAGCCATCTTGCGCTCTCGATGGAACGCCTTGAGCGCGTGGCCGAGCAGCCCGTGCAGCGCATCGGACTCAGCGCCACGCAGCGGCCGATAAGCGAGATCGCCCGCTTCCTCGGCGGACAGGACGCCGACGGCACTCCGCGGCCGGTGAGCGTGGTGGACGCCGGCCGGGTGAAGGAACTGGACCTGCAGGTGATCGTGCCGGTTGACGACATGCGGGAGATGGCCGAGCCCGGGCGCGGACCCGCGGATGGCGGTGGGCAGGATCTGCTCGACGTCATCGGCGGCGGTGCCACCCGGCGCTCGATCTGGCCGGCGATGTACCCGGCGCTGCTTGACCTTGTGCGGGCTCATCGCAGCACCCTCATCTTCGTGAACAACCGCAGATCGGCCGAGCGCCTGGCCCTGCGCCTGAATGAACTGGCCGAGGAGGAGGTAGCCCGCGCGCACCACGGTTCGCTGGCGCGCGAGCAGCGCACCCTCATCGAGGAGGACCTCAAAGCGGGTCGGATACCCGCGCTGGTGGCCACATCGAGCCTGGAACTCGGGGTGGACATGGGCGCGATCGACCTGGTGGTACAGGTGGAGAGCCCGCGCAGCGTTGCCCGGGGTATTCAGCGCGTGGGGCGCGCCGGTCACCGCATCGACGTGCCGAGTGTCGGGCGCATCTTCCCCAAGTACCGCGGCGACCTCCTCGAGTGCGCCGCCGTCGTGGAGCGCATGCGCGCCGGTGACATCGAGGAGACCCACATCCCCCGCCTGCCGCTCGACGTGCTCGCGCAGCAGGTGGTGGCAATGGTGTCAGGCGAGGAACCCATGACCGTCGAGGGCATCCTCGCCGTCGCCCGCGGCAGCCACCCCTTCGCCGACCTCTCACGGGACCAGCTCGAGGGGGTGCTCGACATGCTGGCGGGGCGCTATCCCTCCGATGAGTTCGCCGAACTGAAGCCACGCGTGGTGTGGGACCGGGCTGCGGGCACGGTGCGCGGACGCGATGGTGCCCGGCGCCTGGCCGTGGAGAATGCCGGCACCATTCCCGACCGCGGGCTGTTCGGGGTGTTCCTCGCCGATGGCCGCACGCGGGTGGGCGAGCTGGATGAGGAGATGGTGTACGAGGCCCGCGCGGGCCAGGCATTCATGCTGGGTGCCAGCACCTGGCGCATCGAGCAGATCACGCGCGACCGCGTGCTGGTGTCCCCCGCCCCCGGCGCCCCCGGTGCCGTTCCCTTCTGGCGTGGCGAGGGCGTGGGACGCCCCTACGAGCTGGGCGCGGCCGTCGGACGCATGGCGCGCGATCTCGCCGCGGCAGAGCCGGATGAGGCTGCTGCCCGCCTCAGGGAGGCGTCGTGCTTCGACGACCGCGCGGCGGCGAACCTCGTCCAGTACGTGAGGGATCAGGTCGAGGCGACGGGCACGGTGCCGAGCGACATCGGCATCGTGGTCGAGCGGTTCCGCGACGAGATCGGCGACTGGCGCCTGTGCGTGCTCTCGCCCTTCGGCGCCCGTGTGCACGCTCCCTGGGCGCTCGCCATTCAGGCGCGATTGCGGGAGGTCACGGGCACTGACCCCCACGTCATCTGGAGCGACGATGGCATCGCCTGCCATGTGGTGGACGGCGACACCCTCCCCCCCACCGACGTACTGCTCCCCGACCCCAGCGAGGTGGAGGACCTCATCCTCGGTGAGCTCGGCGGGACGGCGCTGTTCGGCTCGCGCTTCCGCGAGAACGCCGCGCGTGCCCTGCTCATCCCCCGCCGTCACCCCGGCAGGCGCACCCCTCTCTGGCAGCAGCGGCTCAAGGCCTCGTCGCTGCTCGAGGTCGCCCGGAGGTTCGGGTCGTTCCCGGTGATCCTCGAGACCTACCGCGAATGCCTGAACGACTGGTTCGACATGCCCTCACTGCGCGACCTGCTCGGACGCATCCAGTCGCGGGAGGTGTCCGTCACCGAGGTCGAGACCGACGGCGCCTCGCCCTTCGCCGGCTCACTGCTGTTCGAGTACGTGGCGTCCTACATGTACGACGACGACACGCCGGCCGCCGAGCGCCGCGCGCAGGCCCTCGCACTCGACCGCGATCTGCTGCGCGAGCTGCTTGGACAGGATGAACTTCGCGAGCTCATCGACCCCGACGCGCTCGATGACCTCGAGGCCCAGTTGCAGGGCCTCGGCGAGCACCGCGCGCGGGGCGCCGACGGCGTTCACGACCTGCTTCGCCGGCTCGGCGACCTCACCGCCGCTGAGGTGACAGACCGCTTGGAGGACGGCGTCGCTCTCGCTGGGCTGGTCGACCAGTTGGAGCGGGAGCGGCGCGCGGCACGTGCCCGTGTCGCAGGCGAGGAGCGCCTCATCGCCGCCGAGGACGCCGGGCGTTACCGCGATGGCCTCGGCGTCATGCCACCGGCGGGCCTGCCCGATGCCTTCCTCGAGCCCGTGCCCCGTGCCCTCGAGGGCCTCCTCGCCCGCTACGCCCGCACCCACGGCCCGTTCCGCGCCGGTGACGCCGCACGGCGCCTGGGGGCGTCGCCCGGGCTGGTGGAGAGCACCCTCGGGCTGATGGAGGCCGAGGGTGGGCTCGTGCGCGGGCAGATGCGCCCGGGCGGGTCCGGCGAGGAGTGGTGTGATCCTGAGGTGCTCCGGCGCCTGCGCCGCATGAGCATGGCGCGCCTGAGGCGCGAGGTCGAGCCCACGGATCCCGAGGTGCTCGCCCGCTTCCTCCCACGGTGGCAGCGCATTGATCACCCCGACGCCGCGCCGGGCCCGGATGCGCTCCGTGATGTCATCTCCGGCCTGCAGGGCATTGCCCTCCCCGCCCGCCAATGGGAGGCCGAGACGTTCCCGCGGCGCCTCGGGTCCTATTCACCCGCATGGCTCGATCAGCTTGCCGCGGCCGGTGAGATCGCCTGGATCGGTGCGGGGTCACTGGGATCGGGCGGCGGGGGCCGGGTGGCCCTGTACCTGCGCGAGGACGCCGCCGTCTTCGGTCCGCCACCCGCCGACGCGGCCCCCGAGGGCGAGGCCGCCGACCACATCCGCGCCGCCCTCCGGGCGGGGGCGCAGTTCCTCGATGACCTCATCGACATCGCAGGCGCCCCGCGCGACGAGGCGGTGTCGGCGCTCTGGGAACTCGTCTGGGCGGGAGAGGTCACGAACGACCTGTGGACGCCCCTCCGATCCGGTCCACGTGGCACGACCCGCGCCGCGACGTCGCGCTCTCCCCGCGGTCGCACCTGGGGCCGTACGGCACGCGGTCGTGGCGGACGGGCCGCGGCTGCGGGAGGCCGCTGGGCATCCACGGCGCCGCTCCTCGAGCGCGCGCCGTCGGTGGCGGATCGCCGTCGCGCACTGGCCGAGGTGCTGCTTGACCGCCACGGCATCGTCACCCGCGGAGCGGTGATCGGCGAGGGAATCCCCGGCGGCTTCAGCGCGGTGTACCCGGAGCTGGGGCAGATGGAGACGCTGGGCCTCTGCCGGCGCGGGTACTTCGTGGAGCACCTCGGCGGCGCCCAGTTCGCACTCCCGGGGGCCATCGACCGGCTCCGCGACCTGCGGCCCGACCATCCCCCCGGCGAGGATCCCGACGTGCTCATCATCGGCGCGGCGGACCCCGCCCAGCCCTACGGCGCCTCGCTCCCCTGGCCACGGCGTGAGGGCGGCAGGTCACCATCGCGGGTCTTCGGCGCCCAGGTGGTGCTGGCAGATGGCGTTCCCATTGCGCACGTGGAGCGTGGGGGCAAGACCATGATGACGCTCGTGGAGCCCGGCCACCCCTTCCTCGAGCCGGCACTCGCGGCCCTCGTGCGGTGGGTGAACGCCGACCGCGTGCGGCGCCTGCGCATCGAGCGCATCGACGGCGGTCCCGCGGCCGACTCGCCCGCGCGGCCGGCGATGGAGCGCGCCGGTTTCCGCGTGGGATACCGCGGGCTCGAGGCCGGGGCCTGATGCCCGAGGGCCAGGTGAGCCATCGCAACGCGATCGTTCTCACCCGCGCGATCGCGGGCGACCGCCTTGTACGCATCGACGTTCACGAACCGCGGCTCCGGCCCCAGCGCATCGCCGAACGCCTCACAGGCGACGTGCTCGAGCGCATGGAGGCGCGGGGCAAACATCACCTCTTCCGCTTTCGCAGCGGGCGGGTTCTCCACTCGCACCTGCGCATGGGCGGCGTATGGCGGGCCTATCCCGCCGACCGCGAGATCCCGCGTGGCGGCCTGTGGCTCGTCCTCGCCACCGCGTCCGCAGTGGTCGCCCAGTACCGGGGGCCGGTGCTCACACTGCTCGAGCCCGGCGATGTGCTGACGCAGGTGGATTCCCTCGGGCCGGACCTCCTCGACACCGATGCGGAACCCGACGCCATCGGCGCGCGGCTGCGGGGAACCGAGCCAACCCGCTGCGTGGGCGACGCCATCATGGACCAGCGCATCATGAGCGGCATCGGGAACGTCTACAAGAGCGAGACGCTCTTCCTCGCCGGAATCGATCCATGGCGCCCGGTGGGAAGCCTGATGCCGGATGAGGCGCACGACATCGCCCGCATCGGTGCCGAACTTCTGGCGCGTGGCGTGCGGGACGGAGGGCGCATCATCACGTACCGGCCTCCGCTCGGGACCCGGCGCCCGGGGGAACGCACATGGGTGTACGGGCGCCGCGGGCGGCCCTGCCGTGAGTGCGGCGCACCGATACGCTCACGCGGGCAGGGAGATGCCAACCGCACCACCTACTGGTGCCCCCACTGCCAGTCCTGACCATGGAACGCACCTTCGACACCAAGCGCACGGAGACATTCTCCGACGCCATCATGGCGGTGGCCATCACGCTGATGGTGCTGCGCATCTCTCCGCCCGTGGCCGGCCCGGGAACGACCCTCGCCGGGGCCTTCTGGAGCGACACGGTCCCCGAGATCATCTTCTTCCTCATCACGTTCGGCGTGATCGTGCTCTTCTGGATGGACCACCACGACCTCTTCGCGTGCCTGCCGCAGCGCATGTCGATGCACGCCTTCTGGATGAATGCCGGATTCCTCGCCGCCATCTGCCTGGTGCCCTTCGGCCTTGAGTTCTTCACCGCCGAGGCCGAGGTGTCGTACCTCACCGTGGGCGTGTACGCGGGGCTCATGTGCATGGCCACGCTCTTCCTCGCCGCTCTTGGGCGATCCATCACCCACCGCTGGAGGCCCGAGGCACTTGCGGGCGCCGTCATCTTCCTGCTGGCCATCCCCCTCGCCCCGCTCCTCGGGTCGTGGTGCCTCTTCGTGTGGTGGCTCGACGTGCCCGCCCAGCGCATCATCCGCGCGCGGCGCGCGCGTACGGCCGGCGGCGCGGGCTCCTAGGGAAATGCCGGCGGCAGCGGCTGCCGTGCCGGCGCGCGGTCATCGCGTTCCGTGAGCTCAGCCGACGTCTCACCGCCCACGAGGATCGTGAAGCCCGTGAGGTAGAGGAACACGAGGAAGAGCACCACGGCCCCCAGACTGCCGTACACGCGGTTGTACGAGCCGAAGTTGTCGACGTACAGCCGGAAGAGATTCACCACCAGGAGCCACCCCGCCAGACCCACGAGCGCGCCCAGCATGGCGTCGCGCAGGGTGGCTTTGTGGTCGTTGGGCGCGTAGCGGTAGAGCAGAACGAGAAAGCCCCAGAAGATGGCGGCCCCGACGACGGACACCGCGAACTGGAGGAGCACCTGCGTGGCACGGGCGGCGCCCACGCTCTCGAGGACCCACTGCAGGACGGCGGGGCCGAGCACGGCGAGGATGGTGGTGAGCACGAACACGAACGCGGTGAGGATTGCCAGCACGATGGACCGCGCCTTGCCGTGCAGCCATCCACGGTGCGGGCACTCGAAGGCGTCGTCAAGTCCGTCGGTGAGCGAGCCGGCGACGTTTCCGGCCAGCCATATCCCGGCGAGAAGACCGAGAACGAGGAAGACGATTGACTGGCTGGCGCTCGATGACGCCGCCTGGAAGAGCCCGTCGAGGAAGTTGGCGAGCTCATCCGGAATGGTGCCGCGTGCGTTGTCGATGAGCGTCGAGTACGCCGACGGGCTCGCCACCAGCCCGATGATGGCGATCAGCATGAACACGAATGGGATGGCGGCGACGAACGCCACGTAGGCGAACTGGCTCGCCCGGGCCATCTGGCCGTGGCGGGCAGCGCGGCTGGTGATCGCCGCGCCGAGCCCCCAGAGTCCCTGCACAACGCCCATCAGCGCGCGGCCTGCATCACCTCGGCGCTACCGGGACTGGGAGAGGAGCACCGCGAGGTCAGCGTACGACAGGCCGTTCGCCGTGGCGGGAAGCCCGAGGTCATGGTCCACCGCGGCGGCAAGCGCCCGGGCGCGGGAGAGAACCGCGTCATGCACCGGCTGCCCGGGGGCGGCATCGGCGATGCGCTTGGCCTCGTTCCTCAACTGGTTGAGGTCGGCGGCAGGCGAATTGAATGTGGGCCGGTCAGCGGGGCTCCACGTGACGGGAGGCTCGACCTCCGCAGTGGCGTCGGGCGTGGCGTCGGACGTGACGTCAGGAATGACGTCGGTGCCGCCGTTGCTGGTGGTTCCGGTGCTGGTGTCATCTGCATTTTCGGTGGTCACGGCGACCACCTTAGCGCGTGCCCGCGCGTCAGCGGTCATCCCTCGGGCCGGCGACAGGACGGGGTGCCGCGCGATCCATGAGGGCCTGCTGGCTCGAGAACGGCGGCTGCCCCTCCGGCGGACGCACTCTCTCCCACGAGCGATCGGGGTGCAGCCGCCACGCGCCCGCGGTGTCGGCCAGCATGAGGTCGACGATCCCCACCAGTTCGCCCGCGAGGTCGGGGTCGTCGACCGGCGTGATGAGCTCCACGCGGTCATCGAGATTCCGGGCCATGATGTCGGCAGACCCCGTGAGCACCGTCTGCTCATCACCGCTGGTGAATATGAAGACACGGGTGTGCTCGAGGAAGCGCCCGACGACCGACGTGATGCGGATGTTCTCGCTGGCGCCGGGGACGCCCGGCAGGAACCCGCAGATGCCACGCACGAGCACGTCGACGGGAACCCCGGCGTTGGACGCGCGGAACAGCGCCTGGATGACGCGGCCGTCGATCATCGAGTTGAGCTTCATCTGGATGTGCCCGGGATCACCCGCGGCATGCCGCTCGGTGACGCGATCAATGCACTCCACGAGTCCGTCGCGCAGGTGTTCGGGCGCCACCAGGGCGCGCCGGTACTCCGGTGCGCGGGAGAAGCCGGTGAGGTAGTTGAAAAGATCGGCGACGTCGTCGACGATCTCCTCCCGGCACGTGAACAGGCCCACGTCGGTGTACAGGCGCGCGGTGGTGGGGTGGTAGTTGCCGGTGCCGATGTGCGCATATCGCCGTAGGCGATTGCCCTCGCGGCGCACGACCAGGCACAGCTTCGCGTGTGTCTTCAGTCCGGGTAGGCCGTACACCACGTGCACGCCGGCGCGCTCGAGGGCCTTGGCCCAGCGGATGTTGCGCTCCTCGTCGAACCGGGCCTTCAGCTCGACCAGGCACACAGTGCCCTTTCCGCGCTCGGCGGCCCGGATGAGGGCGGGCACCATCGGGGTGTCACCGCTGGTGCGGTAGAGGGTCTGCTCGATCGTCACGACATCGGGATCATCCGCAGCCTCCTGCACGAACCGTGCCACGCTGTCCTCGAACGAGTCGTACGGGTGGTGCACGAGGATGTCGCCTCGCCGGATCTCGGCGAGCATCCCGCCGTCCTCGCCGTCGCGGATGAGCCGGGAGGGCACCCGGGGCTGCCACGGGGTGTCCTTCAGGTCGGGGCGGTCGATCTCGGCCACCTGACCCAGCGCCGTCTGATCCAGGAGGCTCGAGATCGGATAGACCTCGGCGTCGGTGATGCCGAGCCCCTCCTTGATCTCCTCAAGCAGGGTATTGCTGCTGCGCGCCTCCACCTCCACGCGCACCGGCCCACCGAACCGCCGCCGGCTGAGCTCGCGCTCGATCGCATCGAGCATGTCGTCGGCCTCGTCGGAGATCGAGAAGTCGGCGTCGCGGGTAACGCGGAAGAGCACTCTCCGGGTGATCTCCATGCCGGGGAAGAGCACAGCCAGATTGGCGGCGATGACCTGCTCGACCGGCACGAGCATGCCGCCGATGGGCAGGAAGCGCGGCATCATGCGCGGCACCTTCACGCGGGCGAAGCGCGTCTCGCCGGTGTGCGGATCACGCACCGTGAGGCCAAGGTTGAGCGACAGCCCGCTGATGTAGGGGAACGGCAGTCCGGGACCCACGGCGAGGGGGATGAGCACCGGGGCCACCTCGCGCTCGAAGCGCGCATGCAGGTCGGCGAGATCGGCGGGCGGAAGGTCATCGATGTTGGCGATGACGATTCCCTCGGCGGCGAGCGCGGGGCGCACGTCATCGCGCCAGACCGATGCCTGGAGGTCGACGAGCTCGAGCACCCGTTCCCGGATGCCCGACAGCACCTCTTGCCGCGACAGGCGGTCGGGGGTTGACGACGGCCGGCCCGCCTCGATTGCATCCATCACCCCGGCGACGCGCACCATGAAGAACTCGTCGAGGTTGCTCGAGAAGATCGACAGGAACTTGCACCGCTCGAGCAGCGGTTGCGCGTCATCCGCCGCGAGCGCCAGCACCCGGGCGTTGAAGTCGAGCCACGAGAACTCGCGGTTGATGTAGAGCGCGGGATCCGCGAGGTCGCGGGTCATATCTCCGGCAGTGGACATCAGGTCATCAAAGCCGTTTTCCCGGCCTCGTTCCAGCCGGAGCACGGATCCCGCAACACGGTCGCGGCGTCGCGGCTCAGCGCGTGACGCTGGCCGTGACCATGTACCGGGGGCGCACCAGCCTCACGGCACCCGCAAGCCGCACCTCGAGCACGTATGCGCCCTCGACCGGGGCACGGTAGGCCAGCCTCTCCGATGAGCCCTTGCTCACCGCTCCTGCCGCCAGCCACCGGCGCGCGAACACCGCGCCGGTGCGGTACGTCGGGGTGCCGGGCTTCCACAGGTAGAGGTCGACGTCCTGGCCATTGGCGACGGTGGCCTCCGCCACGAGCGACTGCCCCTTCCTCAGGTGGACGACCGAGGCATCACGCAGGTCGGCCCACGTGCGCAACTGGCCTCCGCGCTGGCCGTACGAGAACCCCTGGGGCACGAGCGGCATGAGCAGACGCGCACCCGGCGGATCATCATCGGGCTCAGCGGCGTCGAGCGGCGGCGCCTTCATGGCGAGCGCCCGCTGCAGGTCGATGACCCCGGTGCCGCGCGCGCGGTCCACGCCACTACGTGATCCGCGCGCCGTGGACATGAGGATCTCGGTCAACTGCGACGCTGTGAGGGTGGGGCGCGCTGTCAGAAGGCGCGCAGCCGCGCCGGACACCACGGCGGCGGCCATCGAGGTGCCGCTGCGGGTCTCGAACCGGGGTCCGCCCTCGGGCCCGCGCGCGCTGCCCGCCACGATGTCGCGACCCGGCGCCGCGAGCGCAACCTGCATTCCGCGCGTGGTCTCGGGCAGCGCACTTCCCGCAACATCGGTCGCACCGACCGCGAGCACGTGCCGGTAGGCGCCCGGGTACTCGCGCGCGGTGGTGCCCGAATTCCCCGCCGAGGCCACCACGAGGATCCCGGCGCGCACGGCCTCGTTGATGGCGTCCTGCTCGATCGTGGAGAACCCCGCGCCCTGAAGGCTCAGGTTGATGATGCGGGCGCGGCGCGAGATGGCATACCGGATGCCATCGGCCACGGCCTGAGCGGATGTCTGACCGGTGGGGCCCGCCACCTGCACGGGAAGGATGATCGCCCCCGGGCTTCCCTCGGCGCCCGACGCGACCGTCGAGATGATCCCGGCGACCATGGTGCCGTGGCCCTCCGGATCTGTGAGCGGGTTGCCCCCTCCGAAGGCGAATGACTTCGCCCATTGGCCGTCGATGCGATTGGTGAGTCCCGCCGCCTGCGGGGCGACTCCGGTATCGAGCACGGCGACGAGCGGCGGGCGGGTGTAGACGCGCGACAGACCACGCCACTTGATCGTGCGCAGGTATGCCTGGCCCGTGAGTGCCTGCTGATCCTGATCGAACTGCGACTGGTGCGCGCGCGCTGTCTGCCGGGCGCGCAGCGGTGCCACGAGCGCCGGCGGGGGTGCGATGTCCGCGGCGATCATGAGCGCTTCGCCACCAGAACGAACACCAGGCCGGCGATCAGCAGGACGCCGGCGACGACCGCCACGAGCACCCCGAAGCCCAGCGCCAGCGGAATGCCGATGACGATCGCCTGCGCGCCGCCGACAACGAGGAGGACGTCACGGCCAAGGCCCGCTGGCACCCGGCTGAGCAGGCCCACGGACAGCGCCAGGAGCACGGCCGCGCCGAGGAGAACCCAGAGGAAGGCGGGGCGCCAGACGAGCAGCAGCACCGCCTCGACGGCGGCAAGCACGATGGCGAGCAGAAGTCTCCTGCCGACCAGGGCCTCGTGCCACCTCGTGCCGTGGGCCGGGGGCTCCTCGTCGATGACCATCTGCATGTCCGCCACGGGGCCGAGGGTAACAGCGGCCATGGAGGTCGATAACCTACCCGGTCATGCCACGACCTTCCCGCATACTGCTCCTTCCCGCGGCCATGCTCGCGCTCATTCCCTGGGCGGCGTCCGCGGCCCCCCGCGCCATGCCCACCGAGTCCGAGCAGCGGGCTGCCGTGGCCCGTGTGGCCGCCCTGGGCGTGCCCATCTACGAGGCCGGACGGCAGGGCAAGTACATCGCCCTCACGTTCGACGACGGGCCCGGGCCGTACACGGGCAAGGTTCTCGATGAGCTGCGCAAGTACCGCTTCCGGGCGACGTGGTTCGTCAACGGCAAGAACGTCGCGCAGTGGGGCGACACGCTTCGCCGCGAGGCCCGCGAGGGAGCGATTGGTGACCACACCTGGTCGCACCCCTACCTCCCCGATGTGCCGGTGGGGCGCCAGATCAGCGAGGTATCGCGCAGCGCAGCGGCGGCGGGCCGCATCACCGGCACCGATGTCACGCTCTTCCGCCCGCCCTACGGATCCACCACCCGCGAGCTCAACGCGTGGATGCAGCGGCGCGGCATGCTGCCGGTCCTGTGGTCCACCGATAGCCGCGACTCGCTCGGCGCGAAGCGCGAGGAGATTCTGAGGCTCAGCAAGGAGGGCGTGAGGCCGGGGGCCATCATCCTGCTGCACGAGAACCGTGGCCAGACGTACTGGGCGGTGAATCGACTGCTGCCCTGGATCAAGAAGCAGGGCTACACCGCGGTC
>JBIIQA010000165.1:0-3461 GCA_044342355.1 Miltoncostaeaceae bacterium
GAGGCCGAGCTGGCCCGCGCCACAGGGGCGCTTGCCGCACTGCCGGACATCATCTAGGCGCTAGGTACCCGGGGGCGTCGACTCGTCGGCGCCCTCGGCCGCCGCCTCTTCCGCGGCCCGCTTCGCCGCCGACTTGCCCAGACGCCAGGCGCCGTAACAGAGCAGTGCGCCCACCACGACGTATGGCAGCCCGAACAGCAGGTTGTTGTCGCCGAGGAAGAAGATGAAGATGAACCCGCCGACCACGAAGATCAGGCCGAGCGCCCATGTGAACAGCACGCCGCTCGCCGTGTTCATGCGGCATCGCCCCCGAAGTGGGCCTCGATGGCCTCCATCACCTTGGGGCCCAGGTCGCCCCAGTCGGCGGCGTCGCTCTTCGTGACGCTCACGAAGTCCGCCGTGGCGAACACGTTGGTCACGTCGCCGATGGCGAAGATGCGCGCGCCGAGCGCGGAGGCGGCCGGATCGCTGCCCTCGGTGAACGTCTCGGCACGGCCGCCGGTGGATGGCCGGTCGAGCGTGAACTTGATGGCGTTGGGATTGGGAGTTGGCTCGGGAGAGACCTGCACGTGCACCTTCCATGTGAAAGCGGGACGGCAAAAGCCTAGGCGCCCGGCCGCCCGAGTTGGTTGGTACGTTCCTCCCCCATGAGCACAGATGCCGACCGCCAGCGCCTCGCCACACTCCTCGCCGAGCGCGCCCTCTTCCGTGAATCCGTCGTGCTGGCCTCCGGCCGGCGCTCCGACTACTACCTCGACGTGCGGCAGGTGCTGCTCGACCCCGAGGGCGCGCACCTCTCGGGGCGCCTCTCGTACCCGCTGCTCGCGCCCTCCGCGCCGCAGGCCGTGGGCGGCCTCACGCTCGGCGCCGACCCCCTGGTGTGCGCGGTGAGCGCCGCCGCCTACGCCGACGGCACGCGCTGGACGGGCTTCTTCGTGCGCAAGGAGGCCAAGAAGCACGGCCTGCAGCACTGGATCGAGGGGCCCTTCGTGGAGGAGGGCACGCCGGTGGCCATTGTCGACGACGTCCTCACCAGCGGTGGATCCATGCTCACGGCCCTCGAGCGCGCCCGTGCGGCCGGTGCCGAGGTGGTGGCCGCCCTGGTGGTGGTTGACCGCGAGGAGGACGGCGGCCGCGAGAAGGTGGAGGCCGAGCTCGGCGGCGCACCGCTGTACGCCCTCTTCACCGCGGGGGAGTTGCTCGCCCTCTGACCCCTGAGGCGCCGCTCGTGCTCCGCGTCGCCGGCCCGCTTGCGGAGGTCGCCGATGCGTCGGGTACGCGCGAGGTGCGCCTCTCCCCACGTCTTCCGGGTGGTCCGCCGGTGGCCGGCGACCGCGTGTCCATCGACGATGGCGGTACGCAGGGGATCATCCGCGGCATCGCACCGCGCCGCACGGTGCTCGAGCGCATCGGCAGCGGGGGACGGGTGCGCGCCGTTGTCGCCAATGCCGACCTCCTCGTGGTGGTCGCGGCCGTGGCCGAGCCACCGCTGGTGCCGCGTCTCATCGATCGATATGCGGTGGCTGCGGTGGCGGGCGGACTCGACATGGCAGTGGTCCTCACGAAGGATGACCTCCCGCACGATGCGACCGAGGTGGCCACGGTGGTGCGCCGCCAGAGGGCGGCGGGACACCCCGTCCTGGTGGGGTCGGCATTCGACGCCGGACTGGTCGAGGCGGTGCGTGACCTCATCGACGGGCGGCTCGCCGCGTTCGCCGGTCACTCGGGGGTGGGCAAGTCGACCCTCACGACCGCCCTCACCGGTGTGGCGCGCGCCACTGCCGAGGTATCCGACCGCCTGCGCAGCGGCCGGCACACCACCACCGACCCGCGCCTCATCCCGCTGCCCGGTGGTGGCGCCGTGGTCGACACCGCGGGCATCCGCTCGTTCTGGCTGCCGCCGATGGCCCCCGCCGACATCGCCGCGGGGTTTCCCGACATCGTGGCCGCCGCCGGGGACTGTCGCTTCCGTGACTGCCGGCACATGGGCGATGCCGGGTGTGCGGCCCCCGCCGCCGTGGAGCCCGAGCGCCTCGAGTCGTACCGCGCGCTCATCGAGGCCGCCGAGTCGGCCGTGGCATTTGCGCGAGGACACGATTAGTTACGTATGATGCAAAGCGTCGCCCGTACGGGCCGGCACACTCTTTCGTCGACGCCCTGCAGAGGTACATGATGAGCACCAAGAAGACCGGCTGGGAGGACCTCGACAAGTGGGTCCCCGCATCACCTGCTTCCGAGGGCGACGCCGTGGCGTCCGGCCCGAAGACCACCGGCTGGGAGGCACTCGACAAGTGGGTCGGCGACTCCCCGGCCTCTGGGGCTGCGGCCGACAGTGCTCCCGCGGGCGCGAAGACCACCGGCTGGGAGGCACTCGACAAGTGGGTCGGCGATGATGGGGCCTCCGCCGGGAGTGGCGCCGGCACCACCGGCCAGGCCGCACCGCGTCGAGGGTTCATGGGCTGGCTGAAGGGTCTCTTCGGCGGCAAGTAGTCCCGCGGGCCTGCCGGTAGCATCAGTGGCGTAAGCCACCTGAGGAGCCCGTATGGCGTCCAGCGACGCGACAACAAAGCGGATCGAGGAGATCCTCGGCACCGACGCCGGGTATCTCCTCGATCATCGCTGCAAGACCATTCCGGCCTCCCGGCTGCATCAGCCGGGCCCGGACTTCGTCGACCGCGTCGTGTCGAGCAGCGACCGGCCCATCCCGGTGCTGCGCTCGCTTGAGCAGATGTTCTCCCACGGCCGGCTCGGGGGAACGGGCTACCTGTCCATCCTCCCGGTGGACCAGGGCATCGAGCACTCGGCCGGCGCCTCGTTCGCGAAGAACCCCATCTACTTCGACCCGGCCAACATCGTGGAGCTGGCGATGGAGGGCGGGTGCAATGCGGTGGCCACCACGTTCGGCGTGCTGGGGTCGGTCGCGCGCAAGTACGCGCACAAGATCCCGTTCCTGCTCAAGATCAACCACAACGAGTTCCTGACCTACCCCAACGGGTACGACCAGATCATGTTCGCGTCGGTGGAGCAGGCCCGCGAGATGGGCTGTGTGGCGGTGGGCGCCACGATCTACTTCGGCTCCGAGGAGAGCAAGCGGCAGATCCAGGAGGTGGCCGCGGCATTCGAGGTGGCGCACGAGCTGGGCATGGCCACGGTGCTCTGGTGCTACCTGCGCAACCCGGCCTTCTCGACCGGGGACGAGGACTTCCACACGGCCACCGACCTCACGGGCCAGGCGAACCATCTGGGCGTGACCATCGAGGCCGACATCATCAAGCAGAAGGCACCTGACACGGTGGCGTCGGGCTTCAACACGCTCACGTTCGGAAAGTCCGACCCGCGCATGTACTCGAAGCTCATGACCGACCACCCCATCGACATGGCGCGGTACCAGGTGGCCCACTGCTACATGGGCCGCCAGCCCCTGATCAACTCGGGTGGCGCCTCGGGTGCGAACGACCTGC
>JBIIQA010000166.1:0-3416 GCA_044342355.1 Miltoncostaeaceae bacterium
GATCGGTCGCGCCCTCGTCGGCGCGACCTGCTCCCCCGCTCCACGCAGGATCATCGTGCAGGGCCGCGTCCGCCCGGTCGATGAGGGCGTCGGGCCCGGAATCATCGGCACTCCACTGGGCGACCCCCATGGCCACCCCACCCGCGGTGACCCGGAGGCCGTCCGCGTCCCGCACGGCAACGCCGTCGAGTGCTCCGGAGATGCGGCGGGCGACGTGCCGGGCTGTATCCGACGTACCCGTGACGAGTGCGACGTAGCGCCCATCACCCTGCTCGATCACCAGTTCCGATCCGGATATGGCGCGGGCCACCGCCGCCGACGATGCGCTGAGGAGAGCGCGCTGGACGTCCGCCCCATGGCGGCGACCCACCGAGCCGACGTGTGGGATCGCCACGACGGCCACGGAAACCGGGGCGCCGTCCTCGGCCGCCCGGCGACATTCGCGATCGGCGATGAGGTCGAAGATGTCGCCCGGGGTAAGCCCGCGGAGCGAATCCCCCTCCCCGACCGTCACGCGGTCAATGAGTCCGTCGGCGAGGCCCGCGTGGGCGGCGCCGAGCGCCGCCACCACGATGATGGCTACGAAGCCCGTGAGCATCTCGGCCGAACCGACGTCCCCACCCGATGCCGCCGCCAGCGCGATCGCGGCTGCCAGCAGGGTGGCGATGAGGCCCGTGGACCCCGCGAGCGGAGCCGCGAGGACGGCGGGCACCACGAGCAATGGCCACAGCCACCACGCGCCGAGTGCCACGACGGGCACCACGGTGACACCAAGGAGGGCGACCAGGAGGAGAAGGCGACGCTGCCGGTACCGCGCGGCCGGGGCGGCTTCCGTGACGACGTCGTGGTCGGATGCGTATCTCACCGGATATCGGTGGACCGGAAACCGTGATTCCGGTTGACGGAAAAGTAGACATCGCGCCGGACGCGCCCGCCTACAATCATGGTGTGACGACGATCGGCATCGTGGGCGCGGGGACGATGGGCGCGGAGATCGCACATGTCGCGGCGGTCGCCGGGATGGATGTGCTGCTGGCCGATGCCGATCTGGCGCATGCCCGGGACGGCTGCACACGTGCCCTCGGCATCGGAGCCCGCCGCGTGGAGCGGGGGCGCCTCGAGGCGGGTGACGCCGAGGCCGCCGCCCGGCGCATCACCCCCGTCGCCTCAATCGGTGATCTCGGAACCGCCGGGGTCATCATCGAGGCAGTACCCGAGGATCTTGCCCTCAAGGTGCGCATCCACGGCGAGATCGACGCCGTTGCACGCCCCGATGCGCTCGTGGCCACCAATACATCGGGGCTGTCGGTCACGGCACTCGCCGACGCCACTCGCATGCCCTCGCGGCTCATCGGCCTCCACTTCTTCAACCCGGCGAGCACGATGCGACTGGTCGAGGTGATTGCCGGCGCGGCCACCGATGAGGCCACCATCTCTCGGGCCATCGAGCTCGCCGGGCGGCTCGGGAAGACACCCGTGCGCGTGCGCGAGTGCCCGGGCTTCGTGGTGAACCGGGTTCTCGTGCGGGCAATGGCAGAGGCGTTCCGCGCCGCCGCGGCGGCACCCGTGGACCGCCGCGTCGCGGACCGCATGGTCGCGGAGGGCGGCCCGGCGCCCATGGGTCCGTTCGCGCTCGGTGACCTCGTGGGCCTCGATGTGCTCGAGAGCATCCGCACCGATCTCGAAGCGGCCTACGGCGATCGATTCGCCGACGGAGGCACCGTGGCACCCTTCGTCGCGCGCGGGGCCCTCGGGCGGAAAACGGGGTCCGGGCTCGTGCCCACCGGCGGGGAGCAGCCCACGGGCACCGAGCCGGTCGTCGCCGCCGTCTACTACGCCGCGGCCATGGACGAAGCGCGGCGTCTCTCCGACGAGGGCGTGGCATCGCCGGATGACATCGACCTCGCCATGCGATTGGGCGCCGGATGGGAGACGGGACCGCTCGCAGCGGGCTGACCTGGGTCGGCGCTAGGGAATCACCCATTCGGGCTGGATTCCGAAGCGGTCGACCAGCGGGGTGAGCACGTCTCCCTCGAGCACCTCGATGTGCGCGAGCGACACGTCAGATGGATGGGCGGCACCGGCGGTGCGCGCGAGTCGCGTGATCTCGCGGCGGAGCGAGATGACGTACGACGCCGCCCGTGCAGACTTGAGAGTGGGATCGATGCCCCGCTGCCGCCATGCCGATTGCGTGGCGACCCCGCTCGGGCAGTGGCCTGTGTGGCATCGCTGCGCCTGGATGCAGCCGATGGACAGCATCGCCTCACGGCCGACGTTGATCATGTCGGCGCCGAGCGCGAACGCCATGATCGCCTCCTCGGGCAGGCCGAGACGTCCGCTGCCGATCCAGACCACGCGGTGCTGGATCCCACGCTCCGCGAACTCACGGAACGCCCGGGCCTGGGCAAGCCGGTACGGCAGCGCGACGTGGTCGACGAATGCGAGCGGCCCCGAGCCCGTGCCACCCTCGCCGCCATCGATGGTGATGAAGTCGACGCCCCGGTCCCCCCCCTCCATGCAGCGGGCGAGGTCGGTCCAGAACGTCGTCTGGCCCACAGCGCTTTTGATGCCCACCGGCACACCCGTTGCCTCGGCGATGCGCTCCACGACGTCCAGCAACTCGCTGACGTCACTGAACTCGGGGTTCCGCGTGGGGCTCTCGCAGATGGTCCACGGCTCGACGCCCCGGATGCGGGCGATCTCGGGGGTCACCTTGCCGGCCGGCAGCATGCCGCCCACGCCGGGCTTCGCCCCCTGGCTCATCTTGATCTCGATCGCCCGCACGGGGTGGGACTCCACGAGATCCACCAGCTTCCCCATGTCGAGGCGCCCCCGTGAATCCCGCGCACCGAACCAGCCCGTGCCGAACTGCAGGACCAGGTCGCCCCCCTGCAGGTGATGTGAGGTGAGCCCGCCCTCTCCGGTGTTCTGCCAGCAGCCGGCCAGGGCGGCACCGGAGTTGAGCGATTCCACGGCGCGGGCGGAGAGGGCGCCGAACGACATGCCGGAGATGTTGACGATGGAGGCGGGGCGGAACGCGTGCGCCCTGCCGCGGGCCCCTCCGAGCACCTTGGCCGCCGGCATCGGCCAGTCGCCGGGGTCGCCCCCCGCCGGCGGCGGAACGGGGAACGCCACGGGGCTGATGATCACGTAGCCGGGCGTGCGCTCGAATTCGGCATCGGTGCCGAACGAGAACGATGCGTTCTCCTGCTTCGCCGTCGCGTAGATCCAGCGGCGCTCGTTGCGACTGAACGGCCTCTCGTCGTCATTGCCCGTGACGATGTACTGGCGGAGTTCGGGGCCGAACGCCTCAAGGATGAACCTCAGGTGCCCGACCACCGGGAACACGCGAAGGATCGAGTGGCGCCGCTGGAGGACGTCGTACAGCGCCAGCAGCAGCAGCGCAGCACCAATGC
>JBIIQA010000167.1:0-3397 GCA_044342355.1 Miltoncostaeaceae bacterium
GCCCCCCGGCGTCGGACTCGCGCATGGCGTTGGCCTCCCAGCCCATCCAGAGGCCGGCGAAGGCGAACCACACGGCCATGATGAGCTCGGCGGTGGCGCGGGTGGCGCTGGGTGCACCGCGCCAGTCAACAAACAGCAGGATGGCGTAGATCAACTGCACGACTGCGGCCACAGCCGTGATCATGAAGTCGATGCGGACGGCCCCGTGCTGCGCGGGGGTCATGGCCGACGGGGCGGGGATCTCCACCTCGGCGTCCACCGGGTGGAGGCGACCCGCATCGATGAGGCGCCCGCGCAGCCAGATGCCGAGCACGAGCACGATCACCCCGGCGATGGCGCCGATGATGAACGAAGGCAGGGCAACACCCGCGGGCGTGCCCCCACCAACGCGCATCACGTTGTAGACCACCACCCAGCCGATCAGGATCGCCGACAGCACCCACGACAGCAGGCGGCCCGGGGCCAGGCGGGCGCGGCGGGGCAGCGCGGAGTCGCTCACGTGCGCTCCGCCTGCCCGCCGTCCACCACGATGGACTGTCCCGTCACGTATTCGGCGCTCACGAGATAGAGCATGGCATCCACCACGTCGCCGGGCGTGCCCACGCGGCCGAGCACCGTCTCCAACGCCACGTTGGCCTCCACCTCGGACCCCGTGCCATCGGGCATCAGTACCGGCCCGGGCACGATGGCGTTGGTGAGCACGTGCGGCGCATAGGCCTGGGAGAGGATGCGCGTGAGCATGACCAGACCGGCCTTGCTCACCGAATGCGGCGCGCGGTGCGGCCATGGCCTGAGACCCGCGACATCGGAGATGTTGACGATGCGCCCGAATCCGCGGGCGGCCATGCGGGCACCCAGCGCCTGCGACAGGAACATGGGCGCCGTGAGGTTCGTCGCAATCGCGCGATCCCACATGGCGCGGTCCACCTGATCGAACGGCGCGCTCTCCCAGGTGCTGGCCGAGTTGACGAGGATGTCGATGCCGCCAAGGGCCTCCTCGGCGGCGGCGGCCAGACGCTCGGCCTCGCCCGGCGCACCGAGGTCGGCCTGCAGCACCACGGCGTTCACATCGCGGCTACGGCACTCGGCGGCAAGCGCCTCGGCGTCATCACCCGATGACCGGTGATGGATGGCCACGTCAACGCCGCACGAGGCCAGCGCCGACACCATGGCCGCGCCCACGCGGCGGGCGCCCCCGGTGACAAGCGCCTTCTTCCCCGCCGGATCGATCATGCGAGACCCAGCATATGGGCCATGCCGCGCGCCGCGCGACCGCGGTGCGACAGGGCGGCCTTCTCGTCGCGGGTCATCTCGGCCAGCGTGCGCGCATCGGTGAGTGGCCGGAACACCGGGTCGTAGCCAAAGCCGTCCGCCCCTGCGGCAGCGCGCGTGATCTCGCCCGGCAGCACGCCGCTGGCCACCATGAACTCGCCGCCCGGGGCGATGCAGTAGAGGACGCAGCCGAATGCCGCCCCCCGCTGGTTACTGTCACCGAGTTCGGTGAGCAGCAGGTTGCAGTTGTCCGCATACGTGGCGTCGGGGCCCGCGTAGCGCGATGAGTACACGCCCGGCCGGCCATCCAGTGCATGTACGAACAGGCCCGAGTCGTCGGCCATCACGTAGGCGTCACCCGGTACGTCGGGCCGGAGCGCTTCGGCCTTGATGCGGGCGTTCTGCACCAGCGAGGTGCCCGTCTCCTCGGGATCGAAGCCATCGGGCGCGGCCGACACCTCGGCGCCCGCGAGCAGGGCCTCGAGTTCACGCACCTTGTCCGCGTTGCCCGTTGCCAGCACGACCTGCATGGCGTCAGCCCGCGAGCGCGGCGCGCTGCAGACCCGTGAGCTCGGTGCACCCGATGAGCGCGAGGTCCATCAGCCCGTCAATGACCGACCGCTCCACCGGGGGGCCCTCAGCCGTGGCCTGCACCTCCACGACAAGGCCCGAACCTGTTGCCACGACGTTCATGTCGACGTCGGCACGGCTGTCCTCCACGTAGGGAAGGTCGAGCAGCAACTCGCCGCCCACTACGCCCACGCTGACCGCGGCGATGCTGTCGATCAGGGGCAGCTCGCTGATGAGCCCCTTCTCCTGCAGGCTGCGGAGCGCGAGCTCGAGAGCCACGTAGCCGCCCGTGATGCTGGCGCAGCGGGTTCCGCCATCGGCCTGGATGACGTCGCAGTCCACCCACACGCTGCGCTCACCCAGCTTCCCGAGGTCCACCACCGAGCGCAGCGAGCGGCCGATGAGGCGCTGGATCTCGGTGCTGCGGCCGTCCACCTTGCCGCGCGATGCGTCGCGCTGCTTGCGGGTGTCGGTGCTGCCCGGGAGCATCCCGTACTCGGCGGTCACCCACCCCTTGCCCGAGCCACGCCTCCAGCCCGGCACCTGCTCCTCCACCATGGCGGTGCAGATCACGCGGGTGTTGCCCGCGGCGATCAGCACGCTGCCCGTGGCACTCGTGATGAACCCGGGCTGGATCTGAATGGGCCGGAGCTCGTCCGGGCGTCGTCCGTCTGCGCGCATGGGCGGGAACCCTAGTGGGCGCACGGCAGTGGCGGCAGGGGGACAGACCCTCCCCGGGGTCTGTCCCCGGGGGGGGTCTGTCCCTCCCGCCCGGCGGCACTTAGAGTTCCGCGCGTGACCGGCTCTCCTGAAACTCTTGCCGCGCTCCTCCGGGACGCCGAGCACGCCGTGGTGCTCACTGGCGCGGGCATCTCCACCGAGAGCGGCATCCCCGACTTCCGGTCGGCGGGTGGCCTGTGGGAGAACTACGACCCGATGAAGGTCGCATCCATGAGCACCTTCATGGACGACCCGGCCCTGTTCTGGCGCTTCCACCGCCCACGCATCGACATGCTGGGCTCGGTGAACCCGAACCCAGCACATGCGGCCGTTGCCGAACTGCAGCGCCGGGGCATCGTGAAGGCGCTCATCACCCAGAACATCGATCGGCTGCACAGCAGGGCCGGCGCGGTGGACGTGATCGAGGTGCACGGGTCGCTCGACAGCGGCCGATGCCTGCGCTGCAGCCACGTCGTGAGCATCGATGAACTCTGTGCGCGGGCAGACGATGCCGACGATGGCGTGCCCCGCTGCGACTGCGGGTTCCAACTGAAGAGCGGCGTGGTGCTCTTTGGCGAGCAGATGCCCATGGACGCCATTGAGGCGGCCTATGACGCCGCGGAACGGGCCGATGTGATGCTGGTGATCGGGTCGAGTCTGCAGGTCACACCCGTGAGCCAGCTTCCCGGGGTGGTGCTGGCCCGGGGCGGCCGCCTGGCGATCCTCACCGAGAGCAAGACCGACTACGACCATCGGTGCACGGTGAGGATCCACGAGAAAGCCGGCCCGACCATGCAGGCGGTGCTCTCCGCCCTCTAGCCCAGACCGGGGGCCG
>JBIIQA010000031.1:0-12586 GCA_044342355.1 Miltoncostaeaceae bacterium
CGCGATCGTCGACGTTCTCTCGCACGTGGACGACGCGGTGATCGACGGCCTTCCGGTGAACAAGGGCGGCATGACGCTCATCGGCGCGGTGGAGGCCGAGGACCTGTACGGCACCCTCGGGCCGGGCGTGGAGTGCTCAGGCGGATCGGCCGCCAACACGGTGGTGGGCGCGGCCATGCTCGGTGCACGCGCGGCGTTCGTGGGGCGCGTGAGGGACGACCAGCTGGGAACGGTGTTCACGCACGACATCCGGGCAGCCGGCGTGCGCTTTGACACCGCGCCGGCATCAGGTGGCCCTGAGACCGCCGTGTGCCTGGTGATGGTCACCCCCGATGCCCACCGCACCATGTGCACGCACCTGGGTGCATCCATCGAGCTCGGGCCCGACGACATCGACGAGGCCCTGGTGCGTGACTCGGCCGTGCTCTACCTCGAGGGCTACCTGTGGGATCCCCCGGGGGCACGCGAGGCCATGCGCAAGGCCATCCGCATCGCCAAGGACGAGGGCCGTGCCATTGCGCTGTCGCTCTCAGACCCCTTCGCCGTCGATCGCCACCGCGCCGACTTCCTCGACCTTGTCGACAACGACGTGGACATCCTGTTCGCCAACGAGCACGAGCTCACGTCGCTGTATGAAACCGACGACCTCGACAGGGCCTTCAACGAGGTGATGCCGCTGGTGAAGGTGGTGGCCTGCACGCGCGGTGAGCACGGTGCGGTCATCGTGGGAGACGGCGAGACCCACGTGATTCCCGCGGAGCCCGCCACTCAGGTGGTCGACACCACCGGGGCCGGCGACCTGTTCGCCGCCGGGTTCCTCGCCGGCTGGACGCAGGGGCGGGGGCTGCATGACTGCGGTCGCATGGGAGCCGTTGCGGCGGCTGAGGTGATCAGCCACCTGGGAGCTCGCCCCGAGGTGGACCTGCGGGCCCTCATCAACGAACGCGTGCCCGCCTAACTCGCGGCACCCCGGGTACGCTGACGGCGTGAACGCCGACGTCCTCTTCGATGCCACACCGCTTGATCGCGACCATGCCGCGCGGGGCATCGGGGCGGCGGTGCGGGGCATGGCCGAAGGCCTGGCGGCGTTGCCCGACGCACAGCGCCCGGCATTCCTCGTAGCGGGCGACGGCGAGAACGCCCCGCTCGTGCCCGAGCGCCACTCGGTGCGTTGGCCCGACTTCCGCGTGCGCAGGGTTCCCGACCCGTGGCCCGCGGCCTCGGTGGCACGACACGTGCGCAAGCTCGCCCCACGCCTGTTCCACAGCACGCAGCCCGAGCTGCTTCCCTCAGGCGTGCGCTCCGTGGTGACCCTCTACGACCTCATCCCCGCCGCATACCCCGCGCTCTTCCTCACAGGTGCCAGCCGCACGGCCGAGACCCGCGCATACCGCAGGTGGATGGCGCGCCTTCCCGAGGCCGAGCTGCTGCTCTGCATCTCGCAGGAGACCGCAGACGACGCGGTGAGCATTGCCGGCGCCGACCCCGCCAGGGTGCGCGTGGTGCCACTGGCGGCAGCCGACCCCGTGCTGCCCGCCGGCGAGGTACCGGACGACCCGTACATCCTCATGAGCGGTGGGCTCGAGCCCCACAAGAACCCGTGGCCAGTGGTGAGCGCCCTCGCGCTGCTTCCCGAGCCCCTGCGTCTGGTGATGACCGGCCCCTGGGGCGGGCGCCGCGTGCGCCTGCTGCGCGACTACGCCCACCGCGCCGGCGTACTGCACCGCATCGACCTGCTCGGCCACGTGCCGGCGTCGCGCCTCTCGGCGCTTCGCCAGGGCGCCGTGGCCGTAGTGGTGCCGAGCCTCAAGGAGGGCTTCGGGCTTCCGGTGCTCGAGGCCATGCAGGCCGGCGTGCCCGTGATCGCCAGCGACACCCCTGCGCTGCGCGAGGTGGGCGGCGACGGCGCGCGGTATGAGGACCCCTTCGCCCCCGAGGGCTGGGCCGACGCCATCGCAGAGGCATGGCAGGAGCCCGAGATCGCCAAGTCGGCCTCCATCGGGGGCCCCTCGCGCGCGATGCAGTTCTCATGGGACCGCACGACTGAGCTTCTTCTCGAGGCCTACGACGAGGTGCTCGCCAGATGAGCACCCGCGCCCGACCCCTCGTGATGGTGGACCAGCGACTTGCGCGCCGCAGGCGCACAGGCGTCGCCCGGGTCATCAACGAAACGCGCGAAGCCATGCGGGTGCATCCGCCCGAGGATCTGGACGTGGTGTGGGTGAGCGGCCCGCGCGGGCTACCCCGGCGCAACGCCCTCACCAGCGTGGGCAACCTCATCATCGACATGCTCTGGCTCGGCGTGCTGCTGCCGCGCAAGGCGCGAAAGCGCGGGGCCAGCCTCATCCACGTGCCCATGAACTGGGGGCCGCTGCGCGGCACGACGCCGACCACGGTGATGATCCAGGACCTCGCCTTCGAGCGCATGCCTGACGCGTATCCCAAGGGCTTTCGCACCTGGGCGTCGGTGCTCGGGCGCCGCAGTGCCCGGCGCGCGCGCCTGATGATGACCACCACCGAGGCCGGCGCTGCGGACGTGGAGGAGATCTACCGCGTGCCGCGCGAGCGCATTCGCGTGGTGCACCTGGGTGCCGCGGCCGACGAGCAGTCATTCACCCCCGACCGCGAGAACTTCATCCTGGCCGTGGGCGAGTTCGAGCCGCGAAAGCGCGTGGTGGAGCTCATGCGCGGCCACGACCGCTACTTCGCCACCGCACCGGGCTACCCGCCCATCTGCCGGCTGGTCATCGCGGGCGCGGGCGGCAGCCAGGAGGCCGAGGCGCAGGAGCGCCGCGGCGTGGGCTGCGACATGCTCGGGTTCATCAGCGACGATGAGCTGGCCAACCTCTACCGGCGCGCCACCTTGTTCGTGAGCCTGTCGGCGTATGAGGGCTTCGGGCTTCCGATCGTGGAAGCCATGGCCCACGGCTGCCCGGTGCTGGTTGCCGACAACTCCTCGCAGGCCGAGGTGGCGGGCCCCGGGGCATTCCTCATCCATGACGCATCCCCCGACGGCATCGCCGCGCGCCTCACCGAGGTGCTCTCAGACCGCGAGGAGCTCGCCCGCCGGGGTGAGGCCGCCCGCACTCGCGCGGCCGAGCTCTCCTGGGCCGAGACCGCCCGCAAGACCGCCGATGTGTGGCGCGAGGCGCTCGGCATCTCGTGAGGCCCGTTCGATGAGGGTGGCGGTGGACGCCCACGCGGTGGCCCAGCCCACCGCGGGCGATGCCGGCAACGCCCGCTGGATTGAGAACCTCATCCACGCGCTGGTGGCCACGGCCACGCCAACTGATGACGTGGTGGCGATGATCGCCCACGACCAGGCACGCGAGCGCATCGACCCCGCCGTGCCCCTCATCGAGGTGACCGACCGCAACGTGCCGCGCCTGCTCCATGGCGCCCCGCGCGCCATGGAGGCCGCCCGCGCCCACGTGGGCGTGTTCAACTACGTGGTGCCCTTCCGGGGCAAGACCCCCTCGGCCGTGGTGGTGCATGACGCCGCCTTCGTCACCAACCCCGAGTGGTTCAGCAAGCGCGACCGCCTGATGCTTGGGCAACTTGTTCCCCGTGCCATTCGCAGGGCGGATGTGGTGATCGGCGTGAGCCACGCCGAGGCCGCGGAGATCACCGACACCTTCGGAATTGACCCGGCCAAGGTGCACGTGGTGCGCACCTACCCCGCGCCGGTGTTCACGCCCGATCCCACCGGTGCCGCCGCCGACCGTGTGTTCGCCCGGTTCGGCCTCAGGCGCTTCGTGCTGGCGGTGGGCGACATCCATCCGCGCAAGAACATCAGTGCACTGGCGCAGGCCATACGCCTGATCGGCGACCGCGACCTCGAACTGGCCCTGGTGGGGCGTCCGGCCCTCGGCGGCGAACAGATCGTGCGGGGGGCCAATGCCCACTGGCTCGGCCGGGTGGATGACGAACAACTTGCCGATCTCTACCGCGCCGCGCAGGTGGTGTGCGTTCCGTCGCTCTACGAGGGCTTCGGCCTGCCCATCCTCGAGGCCATGGCCTGCGGCGCCCCGGTGGTGGCGAGCAACCGGGGGGCCATGCCCGAGGTGGCGGGCGACGGCGCCATCACCACCGACCCCACGCCCAACGCGCTGGCGCTTGGCCTTCAGGCCGCGCTCGGGGCGACTGAGCACGAACGGCTGAGGCTGGCCGGGGTGCAGCAGGCGGCGGAGTTCAGCGAGGCAGCGATGGGCGAGGCCGGGTGGGGCGCGCTGCGGAGCGTGGCTCACATCTGAAACACCTGTCGCCACGGGATCCAACCCGTAGCGCGAGAGCACGACTATGCCGGTGCCCTCTACCCAGCAGGTTATGACCAGCACTCCGCCACACGAGCGCCGATCCTTCGCCGCATGGGCGCCTCTCGTCGCGCTCGCCCTTGCAGTGCTCACCGGCATCGCCGTGCGCATCGTGGTGCTGCAGTCGTCCATCGGACGACTCGATGGCGACGAAGGTGTAACGGGCGTGATGGCCCAGCGGATCCTCGATGGGCACTTCCCCGTGTTCTTCGGCAACCAGAACTACCAAGGCGCTCTGGAGCAGTACCTGCAGGCCGGCGTGCTTGCGGTGCTGCCAGACACCCCCTTCACCTTGCGCATGGTTCAGGTAGCCCTGATGGCGGTGGCAATCGTCCTCACCTACCTGCTGGCCCGGAAGGTGACCGGCTCACCCTGGGGCGGAGTGGTGGCCGCGTGGCTGATGGCGGTGGGGCCGTACTACCTGATCGTGAAGGGTGTGAAGAGCCATGGCGGGTACGACGGGGCCATGGTGGCCGGGCTCGTGATGATCCTGCTCGCCCTCGCCCTTCGGCAATCGTCGCCGCGAGAGCGGCTTGTGGCGCTGGGAATTGGGCTGGCGGGTGGTGTCGCACTCTGGGAGAACCCCACAGCGCTCTACCTGGTGATTCCCGCCGCGGTGTGGGCGCTGGGATCGGCCCGTGGGTCGCTCACGCGGCTGCTGCCCTGGGGCCTGCTGGGCGCAGTTGTTGGGCTGCTGCCGTGGATCGTGCACACCATCACCAGCGGCTCGCTCACACCATCGCGGGCCGGAGCGCAGCCCGAAACCAGCTACCTGGCGCGCCTGCGCGCACTGGCCGACCCTGTGCTACCCGACTTCCTCGGGCTCTCAAACTCCAACCCGGCCATCGCGCCGGGGCTGCCATCGCGGGCAATCGCCATCGTCCTCGTGCTGATCGCCCTGGGTGCCATGTGGCACCGGCGCCGCGGACTACTCGCTCTGGTCACCCTCCGCGAGACAGAACGAAGGCCCATCGATCTGCTGCTGCTGGCGTTCATCATCACGCCCGTCCTCTATACGGCCAGCCCGTTCACCTGGTACATCGCCGAACCCCGCTACCTGTTCACCCTGTACCCATTGGTAGCGGTCGCGGCGGCGGCCGCTGTGATGGCCATTCGCACGACCGAGTTCAGGATGGCTACGGCCGTGACGGCCATTATTGGATCGGCATTCCTGCTTGGCACGTCAATCAACGGAGCGACCAAGTCTGGCGGATGGCTCAACGCCGCGGCCATCGGGGGCTTCTTCAACGAGGACCTTCCGCAGGTGGCCGAAGTGCTCGAGCAGGAGGGCGCAACGACTGCCTACGGCAACTTCTGGATGGCCGGTCCATTGCAGTTCGTCACGGGCGGTACTGTGCCCGTCGGCGCAGGGCTGTGGACGCAGTTTCCAGACGTCGAAAGCCAGGTGAATGCCAGCAGTGACTCGGCCGTAGTGGTGCCCACCGAGCCGGGGGCCAGCCGCGTGCGGCAAGCGCTCGACTCCTCGGGGCGAACATACGTCGCGACGCCGGCCGGTCGCTTCACCGTCTTCACAAACGTCACGCCGCCCTGGCGCCCCGGCGCCGACTCATTCCTGTTCATCCCGGTGTAGCACCAGCGCGCGCCCCCTATGCTCGGGGGGTGCGCATCGCCCTCATCGGCACCCGCGGCATCCCCGCCGCCTACTCCGGCTTTGAAACCGCCGTCGAGAATCTGGCACGCGAGTTCACCTCCCGGGGCCACGAGGTCACCGTGTACTGCCGGCCGCACATGACCGAGCAGCGCGATGAGCACGCGGGCGCGCGCCTGGTGCACCTGCCCACCATCCGCAACAAGTACCTCGACACCCTGGCGCACACGGCCGTGAGCACCGGCCACATGGTGACGAAGGAGAGGCCCGACGTGGCCATCTACTTCATCGCCGGCAACGCGCCCATGGTGCCGTTTGCGCGCATGGCCGGGGTGCCGAGCATCCTGCAGATCGACGGCATGGACTCCGAGCGCGCCAAGTGGCCGAAGGCCGCCAAGAAGATCATTCGGCAGTTCGAACACATGTCGGCGGCGGCGGCCACCATCGCCGTCACCGACAGCGAGAGCGTGGCCGACCTCTACGAGGAGCGCTTCGGCAGGCGGCTGCTGGCCATTCCCTACGGCGCCGATCTCCCCGACCCGGGAACAACCGAGGAGATTGACCGGCTCGGACTCACCTCTGGCGAGTACATCCTCTTCGTCGGGCGCCTCGTGCCCGAAAACAACGCCCATCTGCTGATGGACGCCTACGAGAAACTCGACACCGACTGGCCTCTGGTGATCGTGGGCGACGCGCCGTACGCCGACGACTACATCGCGGGCCTCAAGGCCCGGGCCAGCGACCGGATCCTCATGCCGGGGTACGTATTCGGAAACGGGTACGCCGAGCTTGTGAACAACTGCGGCGTGATGTGCGTGCCCACGGAGGTGGGCGGCACCCATCCGGTGATCGTGGAGGCCATGGCCGCGGGTGCGCCGCTCGTGGTCAGCGACCACGCGCCCAACCTCGAAGTGGTGGGCGATGCCGCCGCCACGTTCTCGCTCACCGCCGCTCCGGCCTCATTGGCCGAGGTGATCACCAGGCTCATGGCTGATGCGACGCGACGCGAGCAACTGGGAGCGGCCGCCGCGGTGCGGGCGGGGGAGCGCTTCGGCTGGGACCGGTGTGCCGAGCGCTACCTGATGCTGGCCCGCGCCGTTTCCCACGCCGGATGACGACACCCACCGGCCCCGGCCACGACACTCCATCCACCGCGGAACCGCGTGCCCTGCGCACGCGCTCCGTGATTATCGCCCTGCTGGTGGGCATTCCCTTCTCGCTGTTCTTCCTCTGGCTGGCCATCCGAGGAGTGAGCTTCGATGAGGTCTGGGCATCGCTCAGCACGGCCCACCTGTGGCTGTTCGCACTGGCCGTGCCCGTCCTGCTCATGCTGTTCGTACTGCAAGGCCTGCGGTGGAGGCATCTGGTGGAGGCACCTGCCCTGCCAGAACGGCGGGTGTTCATCGTGCTCATGTTCGTGGGCGTGGCGATCACGAACGTCATCCCCGGCAGACCCGGCGACGTCGCGCGCGGCATCTGGCTCAGCCGTCTCGGGCGCATCCCGGTGGCACGGACTCTCACCTCCGTCGGCGTTGACCGGGCGATGGATGTGGCCACGGTCTTCGTACTGTTACTTCTGTGCTTGCCTTTCATCGACAAGCCCGACTGGCTCGTTGCGCTTGCAATCGGCGGTGCGGCCCTCTCGGTTGTGGGGATCGCCGTTCTCGTGGGGGCATGGTGGTACTCGCGCACCCACCGAGTGGACCCGATGGACATGGATCGCGGCGAGCGCTCATGGTGGCGCCACCAAGTGTCCGGAATCGTCCGGGGGCTGGCCGTGCTGTCGCGCCCGCGTGACTTCGCGGCCGCCGTGGGAATCAGCTTCGCTGCATGGGGCTTCAACGCTCTCGGCACATGGCTGATCGGTGAGGCGCTGGGCCTCAATATCGGTCTCGCAGGGTCCATCCTGGTGACCAGCGTCATCGCGCTTGGGTCGGCCATCCCATCCTCGCCGGGGATGATCGGCACCTTCCAGTGGCTGGCGGTTGCCAGTTTGGCCGTCATCGGCGTGGGGCAAGCCGAGGCGCTGGCGTTCTCCATCCTGCTGCAGGCGGCGTGGTACATCCCCACCACGCTGGCCGGTGTGCCCGGCGCGTGGTGGCTGGCCCGCGAGGGACGGCGCTACTCCGCGCCCCCGACCTCCTCAGCCACCACATAGTTGGGCCGGCCGCGCACCTCGTCGTAGATCTTCCCCACGTACTCGCCGAGTATTCCCATGAACAGGAACATGGCGGCCCCGATGAAGAGGGTGACGATCATCAGGGATGCCCAACCAGGCTGGATGCTCGCTCCGACGATCGTTCCGACCACCACCCATATAAGGCCCACAGCGGCCAGCAGGGCCATGGCGAAACCCAGAGCCGTCATCAGCCGCAGAGGTAATTTCGAGAATGAGAAGATGGCGTTGGTGGCACCGACGGCGCGCGTGACCAGCGAGTACTTGGTCTCCCCGGCCAGGCGCTCGTTCCGTTCGGCCTCGAGCCCTACTTGGCGGAAGCCGGCGAAGGCCCGAAGGCCGGGGAAGTAGCGGCCCTTCTCAGGCATGGCATTCAGCACGTCAACCACCCGACGGTCCATCAGCGAGAAGGGCCCGGCGTCGCGCGGAAGGTCAATGCTCATCACCTTCTCAGCAAGGCGATAGAAGCCACTGAAGGCAGAGCGCAGCAGGCGGCCCTCCTTGCGCTCTTTACGTACGGCGTACACAACTCCGGCCCCCTCATGCCACGCTGTCACCAACCGGGGCAGGATGTCCGGGCCATCCTGAAGATCGGCATCCATCACGATCACCGCATCGCCACGGGCAGCACGCAGGCCCGCCTCGATCGCCGCCTCGTGGCCGAAGTTGCGCGAGAGGATCACCGCGCGCACCCGCGGGTCTCTTCCCGCCAGGCGGCGCATGATGTCAGCGGTGGTATCGCGCGATCCGTCGTCCACGAACACGAACTCCGCGTCGTCTTCGAGGGTCCCGAGAACCGCACCCACCTGGCGGTGGAACTCCTCGAGTACTGCTTCCTCATTGAACGCGGGGACGACTACCGATATCAGTGCCACGGGCCCACCATTGCGGGTGAGGGTACCCGACCGCGAGGATGGGCTCCCCAAGCCTCTACGATGAACTGGTGAGCGCAGCATCCCCGACGCGCGACAGTCGCAGTGCCGCGCACTCCACCGCCATCATCGCGCTGGCACTTGGGCTGTGGGGCATTGGCGCATACGTCTTCTACCTGCTGGCGGGGCGCCTGCTGGGCCCCGCGGACTACGGGCTGGCGGCCGCGCTGCAGGCGGTGATCGTGGCCATCGCCCTGCCCGCCATCGCGCTGCAGTGGGCCATGGCGAAGGCTGTCGCGGGCGGCGGATCGGGCACGGGCGCAGGAGCCGACGCCAGCGCGGTGTACCGCCGCGCCCTCGTCCGCTACACCGCGCTGGCGGGCGTCTTGGCCGGAATCGCCACAGTCGTCACCATCATCATCGGCGTGTACCGGCCTGGTACCCCCGTCGGGCCCCTGGTTGCCACCTACTGGGCCGCCGTGCCAATCATCCCGCTGGTGCTGGGAATGGGCACGCTTCAGGGACAGCACCGCTACTGGGGTTTCGCAGGCGCATATGGGCTCACCGGCATCCTTCGTGGGCCCCTGCTGCTGTTGCTGCTGGCCCTGCCTCTCATCGGAAGCGTGGAGGCCACATCCATCGCCACGGGCATTCCCTACCTCCTTGGGGCCATCATCGCCATCTGGCTCACGCGGCAGGTGCTCGCGGGGCCTCGCACACCCTCGCCACAAGGGTGGGCGGCGTTCACCCACTCCGTCACCGGGGCTGTCGTCGGCCTTGCGGGAATTGCCATCCTCACCAACGCAGACGTGGTGGCCGCCAAGTTGGGATTTGGCGGTGAGGAGGCAGGCTACTTCGGGGCTGCGGCCATTATCGCCAAGGCCCTGCTGATGGTCCCGCAGGCCCTGACGGTGGTTCTGCTTCCCCGCGTGGCCGAGCGAGAGAGCGCCGGGCACCCCACCGGGTCGCTGCTGGCGGCCGGAGTGGCGGTGATGTTGGCAACTGGCCTGTTGGCGATGGCACTCGGGATGGTGCTGGCGCCGGCGATCGTGTCGATCACATTCGGGCAGGCCTACGAGCCTGCAGCAGACCTTGTGGTGCCGTTCCTCGGCGCCACCACACTTCTGGGCGCCCTGCTCATCCTCGTTAACCACCACGTGGGGCGAAGCGACCGCCGATTCGCGTTGGTGGTCGGCCTGTTGGCGGTCCTGCAAATCGGGCTGCTGATCTCGTTCTCCGGCAGCCCCCAGCAGATCATCACCGTCGATGCTGTTGTGGCTGGACTGGGTCTGATCATCCACGAGATCATCTACGGTCGCACCGACCAGAGCATGCTGCGTGGCCTGGGCCACCAGGCACGTGCGGTGATGCGCCGAACCACGTCCACGGGGGGAGCCCGCTGAACAGTCTTACCACCACGCTTGATGGAGTGAAGGTGCTGGAACCCGCGATCCACGGCGATAGCCGCGGCTGGTTCCAGGAGACCTACCGCCGCAACGTGCTCACCGATCTGGGCATCACCGACGACTTCGTGCAGGACAACCACAGCAGGTCCGAACGTGGTGTATTGCGCGGCCTGCACTTCCAGGTGGGCGACCAACCCCAGGCCAAGCTCGTGCGCTGCGCACGCGGGGCGATCCTCGATGTTGTGGTGGACATCCGGCGCGGATCGCCTACGTTCGGCAAGTGGGAGGCGTGGCAACTGGATGACGAACGCGGGCTTCAGCTCTACTGCCCTGTGGGATTCGCCCACGGGTTTGTGGTGCTTTCCGACGTGGCGGATGTGGTGTACCGGTGCTCGGACTACTACGACCCCTCGGGCGACAGCTCCATCCGCTTCGACGACCCGGCCGTCGGCATCAACTGGCCCGGTGGCCCGCACACCGTGAGTGACCGTGATCGCAGCGCGCCCCTTCTTGCCGACGTGGCCGACTCGCTGCCGTTCGAGTGGAGCGGGTGAGCCGTCCTGAGCTGAGCGTGGTGATCGTCTCGTATCGCTGCGCCGCGCTCCTGAGGGACTGTCTCCACAGCCTCGATGCCAACCGGGCGGACGTGGAGATGGAAGTGCTGGTGGTTGACAACCACTCCAGCGATGCCACGGCGGCGGCGGCCCGGGAGTTCCCGTGGGTGGACGTGGAGGAACTCGATGAGAACATCGGGTTCGCCAAGGCCAACAACCGCGCCATGGACCGGTCGCGGGGCCGGGCCGTGCTCGTGCTGAATCCTGACACCATCGTGCCTGCGGGAGCGCTTCGCGCTTGCCTGGACCACCTGTGGGCGCACCCGGATATCGGGGTGCTCACCGCGCGGCTGGTCGACCTGGACGGTCGGCTCGACCGCCGTTGCCACCGCGGCTTCCCCACCCTGTGGTCTTCGTTCTGTTACTTCACCACGCTCGATCGCTTCCTGAGAGGCCCGAGATCGCGCTGGTACACCATGGGCCACGTGCCAGACGACCAGCCCCTCGACGTGGAGAGCGTGTCGGGGGCCTTCATGCTCATGCCGTCAGATGCCATGCGGCAGGTGGGTGGGTTCGACGAGCAGTTCTTCATGTACGCCGAGGACATCGACCTGTCACTGAGATTCATCGATGCGGGCTACCGGGTGCACTACTGGCCTCGGGTGGACGTTGTGCACGTTGGTGCCGGCTCCAACGTGCAGGGGCAGAGGCCTCCGGCCGCCAACGCGGCCTACTTCCGCACGATGGCGCCGTTTGTGCGCAAGCACCGCCCGGGCCTGCGCGGCGTGCTGCTTGCAGCAACGGTATGGATGGCCGGGGAGCTGATGCTCACCGCCACCGAGGTCAGGCGGCGACTGCCTCGGCCATGATGCCGTCGCCGTGGCCCGCCGCTGCGTACGCCATCTCGATCGGATAGCTCAGCCCGCGCACAGGCAGCGTCTCGCCCCACCCGCGCTGTCGGCGCCTGCCTGCGGTGGCGGCATCGATAGATCCGGGCAGGATGCCGAACAGGGCAACCGTCGAAACCCGCTGGGCTCGCAAGCCGGCGCGGCTCAGCACAGCGCGCAGGGTGGCCGGGGTGAAGTGCGTGAGATGCCGTGGCAGTTCCAGCCCATCCCATGCCGATCCCAGCATTCGGCGCGCGAGGGAATCGAAGTTGGGTACGCCGATCACCACCCGGCCGCCCGGCGCCAGCATGCCGCGCACCACCGACAGCGTTTCCACGGGATCAGGCACGTGCTCCAGCACTTGGTAGAGACGAACCACATCCCATCCGGACGATGGGATGTCCTCCCGCTCCAGCGCGTCTTCCAGGGTGCCGTGGATCACCGTCTCCACCCCGCGCGAGCGGGCTGCGGCAAAGCCTGCCTCCGAAGGCTCCACGCCCCAGGCATCGAGGCCCGCGTCGCGCAGCGCCGCGACCGCGGTTCCGTTGCCGGCCCCCACGTCCAGCACCCGTGAGCCGCGGGCAACGGGCCAGATATATGCGGCATCCGGCACCACGAAGCCGGTGGCTCTCGCCGCCCAGCGGCGACGGGAGCGGGCCGAGCGACTGATCGCACGGCGCACCACCGACGCCGTGACCGAATCGGGGGCATCGTGCTGCTGGTAGCCCTGCGGGTACCACTCGCCGGGGTCCACGGGCACGGGCTCGGT
>JBIIQA010000032.1:0-12581 GCA_044342355.1 Miltoncostaeaceae bacterium
CTCACCACGTAGCAGCCCATCTCGCCGCGCGGGCTCTCAATGGCCACGTAGGCCTCGCCCTCCGGAACCGTGAAGCCCTCGCTCACCAGCTTGAAGTGGTGGATGAGCGCCTCCATCGAGTACGCCAGCTCCTCGCGCGGGGGCAGCACCACCTTGCGGTCGTCGGAGATGATGGGCCCCTCGGGCAGTCCGTCGAGCACCTGCTCGAGGATGCGCAGGCTCTCGCGCATCTCGCGGATGCGCACGAGGTAGCGCGCGTAGGAGTCGCCGGCGGTCTCGGTGGGCACCTCGAACTGGAAGTGCTCGTACCCGGAGTAGGGCGACAGCTTGCGCAGGTCGTACGGCACCCCCGCCGCGCGCAGCGTGGGGCCGGTGACGCCGAGCGCCAGCAGGTCCTCCGCCGGCATGGTGCCGACACCCACCATGCGGTCTTTCCAGATGGGGTTGCCGGTGAGCAGCGCCTCGTACTCGTCGATGCGTCCCGGCATCTCCGCGAGGAACGCGCGCAGGCGCTCCACGAAGCCCGGGGGCAGGTCCTGCGCGCAGCCACCCACCTGGAAGTAGCGGTGGTTCATCCGCTCGCCCGAGACCATCTCGAAGAGGTCGAGCAGCTTGTCGCGCTCGCGGTAGCAGTAGAAGAACACCGACATGGCACCGAGCTCGAGCCCCGAGGTGCCCAGCCACACCAGGTGGCTTGCCACGCGGTTGAGCTCGGCCAGGAGCACGCGGATCCACTGCGCCCGGGCCGGCACCTCCATGTCGAGCAGCTTCTCCACCGACATCGTGTAGGCCTTGATGTTGGCGAAGGGCGCGAGGTAGTCCATGCGCGTGACGAGCGTGATGGCCTGCCACCACGTCTTGTTCTCGCACTGCTTCTCGATGCCGGTGTGCAGGTACCCGATGACCGGCGTGACGTCCTTCACGACCTCGCCGTCGAGCTCGACCACGAGGCGCAGCACGCCGTGGGTGCTGGGGTGGTTGGGCCCCAGGTTGATCATGAGCGGCTGACGGGTACCCGGGCGGGTGTCCATGAGCATCTCGTTGGCGAGGGTGCGCTCCGTGGCTTCCTCGGCCGTATAGGCCTCGACGCTGGCGATCACGCGCTCGGTGGGCGTGAGCGGGCGGTTCTCGCGCGATGCGGCCTCGAGGGCCTCGCGGCTTTCGGCGGCCAGCGGGAAGTTGCCCGTGAGCGGGTCGGTGGTGCTCATCGTCTACACGGCATCCGTGAACTGGACCTCTTCGCCACCGATGGGGTAGTCGCGGCGCAGCGGGTGGCCGTCCCAGTCGAGCGGGTTGAGGATGCGGCACAGATCGGGATGGCCGGCGAAGCGCACGCCGAACTGGTCGTACACCTCGCGCTCCATCCAGTCGGCCCCGGGCCACACCGAGGTGACCGAGTCGATCTCGGGGTCGAATGATCCGGCCCAGGCGCGCAGGCGCACGCGGGCGCCCGTGCCGATGGCGGTGAGGTGGTAGGCCATGCGGAAGCGCCCTGCCTCCTCGGGGAAGTCGGCGCACGTGACGTCGCTGAGCAGCACGTACTGCGACGGCCCATCGCGCAGCGCTCGCGCGGCCTCGACGATGCGTTCCTTCTGCACCTCCACCGTGAGCTCGCCCACGTGCTCGAACTCGGCAACCACCGCGCCCGGCGAGGCGGCCTCGATCTGGGCCGATACGTCGCTCATCCTGCTGCGCCCGTCTCCGCGGCCTCGCGCGCGGCCACCTCGGCCAGGGCCTCGAGGCCCTCCGCGTTCTCGCGCTCCCAGGCCAGCCGCTCCTCGTTCCGCTGCGCGATGAGCTCCGACGACGGCACCTGACCGTTCGCGCCGATCTTCCGGCGCAGCACGTCGATGCCCTCCATCAGGCCCTCGGGCCGGGGTGGGCAGCCGGGCACGTACACATCGACCGGCAGGATCTTGTCGACGCCCTGCACCACGGCGTAGTTGTTGAACACCCCGCCGGTGCTGGCGCAGGCGCCCATGCTGATGACCCACTTGGGCTCGAGCATCTGGTCGTAGATGTGGCGCACGACCGGGGCCATCTTCTGCGTGAGACGCCCGGCCACGATCATGAGGTCGCTCTGGCGCGGCGTGCCGCGGAAGTACTCGGCGCCGAACCGGCCCATGTCGAGCCGCGGCGACAGCGTGTGCATCATCTCGATCGAGCAGCAGGCGAGGCCGAAGGTGGCGGGCCAGATGGCCGACGTCTGGGTCCAGGCGATGGCCTTCTCGACCGTGGTGGTGAGCAGGCCCTTGGCCACCTCGGCCCCAAGGGGGTCGCGGAGGTCCCAGTCGACGCGGTCGTCGGTGCGGGCTGCGCGGTGCACGGGCGCGCCGGGAGGTGGGATCAGCGCCATTCGAGGGCCCTCTTCCGCCAGATGTAGGCAAGCGCCGCGGTGAGCACGGCCATGAAGATCACCAGTTCCACCACGGCGACGGGACCGAAGTCGCGAAGCACGATGGCGAGCGGGTACAGGAACGCCAGCTCGATATCGAAGATGATGAAGAGCATGGCCGTGAGGTAGAAGTCGATCGAGAACCTCTGGCGCGTGGGCTGCACGGTGAGGATTCCGCTCTCGAACGGCAGGTTCTTCACGGGGTTCGGCCGCTTGCGCCCCACCAGCGACAGGCTGAACAGGGCCACGGCGACGCCTCCGCCGAGCACGATGTAGATCAGTATGGGAAGCCAGGTGTACAGGTCCACGGGGACCGGTCTCTTTCCGCTTGCCGCAGTACTCCCATGGGTCTACCACCCGTGGGCCGTCCGTCACCCTAACAACGGCGATGCACAAGCGCAGCATCGTGCCGATTGCCTCATGCCAAGCGGAATTGCAGGGGGGTCAAAAGTGCCGTTTGTGACATTCTCGTGACGAATCCGCACAAGCCCCCAACCCGGTGCCAGGCACTTAACCAACGGGCCTGACTCCTCTTGCGTTCGTGCGCGTGAATCGTGGCAGCCCGCGCGGGAGCCGAGAGACCGTGCGGCGCACGATCTATTTGTGCGCTACACCCGTCATGCTCTGGGCAGGCTGCGCTTTCTCAGGCTCTCCCGAAGTGACGTCGCCTCACTCGTGTGGTCTGATTCGGGCTGGATATCCCGCGACCAGCGCGGCAACATCGAGGTCACCGACACCATTCGCGGCTACCGCGTCACAGTTGTCATCGCCGCCGACGACCCGGGCTTGGTCGTCACGATCATCGGGGAGAGGGGGTCGAGGCCATGAGGGCGCTTTACGACAGTGAGGCACATGCCATGTGGATCGACGTGGTCGACCCACCGGCCACGACAGGCGCAGGAGCAGACCTCGACGCATACCCCGTGTTGCCGCACTTCGACGTCGACGACCGGTTGGTGGGGGTGGAGATCCTCAACGCGGACGACCTCCCCGAGACGAAGATCGTGGAGGCGCTCGAGGGCGCCGACCTCGACCTCCCCACGCTGCTGGCCTCGTGGCGTGCCGCGCTCGCAGCCCCCGACCGCGAGGTCGTGGTGGGCCCGCCCATCGCGGCCTGACATGACCATCGACCGCATCGCCTACTTCCAGGACCTCGTCGCCGAGGCACCGGATGAGCCACGGGCCCGCTACGGGCTGGCCGTGGCGCTGCGCCAGGCCGAGCGGTGGCCCGAGGCCATCGAGCAGTACCGGGCCTACCTCGCCCTTGCCACCGACGAGGGCGCGGCCTACGGCCACCTGGCCGAGTGCCTTGCCGCATCGGGTGACGTGGACGGCGCCGCCGATGCGTACCTCGCCGGCATTGACGCCGCCATCAGTCACGGCCACAACGGCCTTGCCGCCGACTATGAGGCCGCCATCGAGGCGCTCGCCTGAGCGCCGCCCGCACCGACCTCACGGTGCGCGGTGCCCTCAGGTTCTGGGCCCGCAATGCCACGGTGGGGCGCAAGACCATCCTCACCACCCTCGGGCCGAGGTTCGTCGAGGCCATCGCGTACCTGGCCATCATGGGTCTCGGGCTCGGCGCCTACCTCACGCAGGTCGACGGTGTGTCGTACATCGTGTTCATCGCGCCGGGCATCGCCGCGAGCGCGGTGATGTTCGGGGCCATCCTCGAGACCTCCTACAACGCCTTCGTGCGTATCCACGTGCGCAAGGTCTTTGAGGCGGCCGTCACCACCCCGCTCTCGGTGGGCGATGTGGTGGCCGGCGAGTACCTGTGGGGCGCCACCCGCGGCACCATCTATGGCGTGGTCTTCATGATCGTCATGGCGGCGTTCGGTCTGGTGGAGAGCTGGTGGGCGCTGCTCACGCCGCTGGTGTTCGTGATCGGCGCACTGGCCTTCGCCGTCATCGGCATGGCCTATACGTCATTCACCTCCAACATTGAGCACTTCAACATCTTCTGGACCGGCGTGATGACGCCCATGTTCCTGTTCGGGGGCATCTTCTTCCCGTTCTCCAACCTGCCCGAGTGGGCGCAGGTGATCGGCTGGTGCCTGCCGCTCAGCCACATGGTTGCCGCCACCCGCGAGCTGGTGATGGGTGATGTGGGCTGGATAACCGTGGGGCACATCGCCGTGCTCATGGCTTTTGCCGCCGCGCTGTTCCTGCTGCCGATACGGCGCCTCAGCCGCACGCTGCTGGCGTAGGTTCGTCCCCCGGGGCACCCGAGGCTCAGCGCAGGCCGAGCACCTTCCTCACCGCGGCCTCGAGTTCGATCAGTTCGTCGGCGTCAAGCGATCCGAGGCGCCGTCCCAGCCGGTCTGCATCGAGCGGCTGCACCTGATCGGCCAGCGCGAGGGTTTCGGTGCCCTTCACAACCACGCGCGGCCGGAATGACGTGGCAAGGGCCGACGTGGAGAGCGGCGCCACCAGCACCGTGGACCACTGGGCCATGCCGTGTGCCTGCAGCACCACGGCCGGCCTGTCCCCGGCCTGCACCCGTCTGGGCGCACGTCCGAAGCGGGCTGCGTGGATGTCGCCCCGCCTCAGTCCGGCCACGGCGCGGTGATCTCCTGCCACTCGCGGAACTCCGCCATCTCGCGCGCCATGGCTTCTTTGTCCTGCATGAGGCGCTCGCACTCGGCGCGCAGGGCCTCCTCGGTGCTGCGCGCCTCGGCGGCCTCCACCAGGGCGGTGCGCACGGCCTCCGACTCGGTCATGCCCATGCGCACCATCAGGCGCAGGGCGAACCGCGATTCGTCGTCCAGCCGCGCGCGAACGGTCTTCTCAGGCATGCCCGAAGTGTGGCACACATCGTGGTACAGAGACGAGCCCGATGACATGGCCCCACTCTGCCGCGCACGGCGTGCTGCCTCAGCGCCCCTTCGTACCCGAACGCGCGCCGATCCGTGCCAGCCACCGCGAGCCCTGCGACCGCCGCCGCTCGAGCGCGTCGGCATCCGCCTCGGCCACGCGCTTCACCCCGCTCAGCCGGTTGAGCTCGCCATTCACCTGCGCATGGCTCATGCCCGTTGCCCCCGCGATGGCGCGCACCAGCACCGCGTTGGCGTCGCGCAGCACCCGCCTTCGCTGGACGGGGCTGAGACCGGTCTGGTCAAGAGCCAGTCGCACTTCCAGATGCGGCGCTTCGGCCAGCTGCAGCTCGAACTCCTCCTCGGCGGGCTCGTCGTCGAGCGACCCGAACAGCCCGAGGGTCTCGTCCACCCGGTGCACCTGCGCCTCGCCCGATGGCGTGGCCGACACCGCGGTGAACAGCGACATCTGCTCATCCTCCCGCATGGTGGGCACCTCATCGAGCGCTACGTCACCCAGCGGGTCGTCCTCCTCGCCCGCCTTCTTCAGGAAGTGCCGGCGCTCCTCGGCGATGCCCATGGCATGCGCCCGAAGCCGCGGGTCGTCGGGCATGAACATGTACGAGGGCTGGCGGCCCTGCCCCGGCGTGAACCGCACGATGCGCCCCACCGCCTGCCGGAAGAACAGCTCGGTCGTGGTGGTGGTGGCGAACACCCCCACGCGAAGGCGGGGGATGTCGACCCCCTCGCTCACCATGCGCACCGCCACGAGCCACGGCTGGCGCCCCTCGGCGAAGGCGGTGATGCGTCCGCTCGCCGACGGGTCGTCGCTCGTGACCACCACGGCCTCGATTCCCAGCACGCGCTTCATGATCCCGGCGATGTCGCGGGCGTGCTCGCGATCCATGGCGATCACCAGGCCGCCGGCATCTGTGTGCTGCTGACGGATCTCCATGAGCCGGGCATGGGCCTGGGCCAGGGCATCGGACAGCCACGCCCCCGACACATCAAGTGCCGTGCGAAGCCGCTGGGCAGCAAGGCGCCCATCGAGCGCGTCGTCGAACGACGCCGACTGCGCGCTGCCGTCGGGCCCGATCCACTCCATCTCGCCGCCGAGCCGCGGGAAGTGCACCGGACGCACCACCGAGCGGTCGGCGAGCGCCGGGCCGTAGCCGTATTCGATGTCGGGCTCCGCCTCGCCACCGGCGTCGTAGGCCACGAACGGGATGGCCAGCGAATCGCTGCGAAACGGAGTGCCCGAGAGGCACAGGCGCACGGCGGCGGCCTCTAGCGCGTTTCGCACCCCATCGCCCCACGCGCGGTCGTCGCCGGCGTGGTGCACCTCATCCAGTACGGCGAACGAACCCCGCGCCACCACCCGCACCTCCGCCGCGCTCTGGGCCACCTGCTGGTAGGTGGTGACGATTCCATGCACCTCGGCGGGGAGCGGCTCGCCGGTGATCCAGGCGGGGTCCAGATGCAGGCCGAACCGCTCGGCCGCCGCCGCCCACTGCCCCTTCAGATGCTGCGTGGGGGCCACCACCACCAGCCGCCGGCCGGGGTGGGCTGCGAGGTCCTGCCGCGCGGCCGTGAGCGCAAAGGTGGTCTTGCCGGCACCCGGCGTGGCCACCGCGAGGAAGTCGTCGCCATCCCGGGCCGCGAACGCATCGAGGGCGTTCTTCTGCCACTTGCGGAGTCGGATGGTGCGGGAAGGGGTTGCCACGGAGCGCGGCAGCGTATCGCCACCCCCGGCGGGCTTCGGGCACAGCACGCGTCAGGCCAACAATGCCTCCGCCCGGGCGACGTTCTCCAGCCCCACGCGATCTCCCTCGGCGCGCTGCGCCGCATCCCACGTGGGGCCCGGATCCTCCCGCAGCGACCCCGGCGGCTCCAGCCTCAGCGCCTGCCGCACGGCGTCGCACCACGCCCCAGGCACATCACAGGGGACAGTCCCCACCCCGGGACTGTCCCCACATCATCGCGCCCATCTTCAGTGCCCACAGCCGGCCAGGGGTGGCCGGGTTGTTCCCGCCCCCTGGGGCTAGCCGGTCACGGGGAGGCGCCGCACCGGGTCACGCGGAATGCGCACGGTGATGGTCTCCGACTGGGCTGATTCCCCCGCCGGCGTGAACGTGGTGATGACCCGCACCCTCTGCGAGGTGGTGCGCAGGGCGTTCCGGGTGGCGCGGTTGAGCACGCACGAGACCACGGCGGTCGTTGCCCGTGACGTCGTGCGCGGCTTGGTGGTGCACGCAATCAGCAGCTTGCCTGCGCGTATGCGGGTTGAGGTCTGCCCGATCACGCCCGCCCCATCCACGCGCACCGAAGTGCGGATGGCAACGGCACGGCGGGTGACCGGTGTCTTCAGAACTGATGTGCGCGTCACCCGGAAGGCGGTGGGGAGCGGCGTCACGACTGCGCTCTCTGCTGACACGGGGCTCGTCCCTGCGGAGGTGATCGCCACCACCCGCGCCCGGTATCCGGTGCCGTTGGTGAGCCCGGTCACGGTGCACGACAGCGCCGGCGCCGTGGCGGTGCATGTGCCGCCGCCCGGGCTCGCAGTGACGCGGTACGAGGTGACCGGCGTGCCGCCGTTCACGGCCGGGGCGGTCCATGTGAAGGACGCCCGCTCGTATCCGGCGTTGCCGGAAAGGCCCGTCGGGGCGTCCGGCGCCTCGGCGAAGCGCGCGGCGAAGACGTCGCTCGTCCCGTTGGAGGTGAGCGCGTTGGCCCCGAACCTGAGTGAGGTCGCGAAGTCACCGACCATCACGAACGATCGGTCGGGGAAGACCGCAATACCGCGGCCCTCGGCAAAGGCTCCGTCACCGGCCTGCTGCGCCCATTCCCAGGCACCCGAAGGCGAGATTTGTGCAATCACCGCGTCGCGGGCCGCCCCCGTCACCAGAGTGGTGCCGCCGAAGACTGCTGTGCCCTGGATCGATCCGCCGAACATCGCGGCGCCATCGGGCCGAGCGGCAATCGCCACGCCGGTGGCCGCCACGGTGTCCTCTGCCTTTGTCGCCCACTGCCACTCGCCTGTCGGCGACGTCCGGCCCACGAACGCACCGCCCGCCGCTGCGGTCAGCGACTGGGATCCGAACGCGGCGGTCCCTTCGAAGCTGCCGGTCGACACAGCTGATCCATCAGCGAACGCAGAGGTGGCGAACGCAACATCGTCGCCGGAGCCGCCGCCCCTCGTCGCCCACTGCCACGTGCCTGCGGGGTTCACCTTCGCGACGAAGGCATCTGTGCCAGCCGCGCTCGTCAGCGTGCCTACGCCAGCGAACGTCGCGGTACCTGTGAAGCGACCTGCCACCACGGCGGAGCCATCACCCAGGGCCGATACGCCGAAGGCCTCGTCATCGGTGGCACCACTCGCGACGGATACCCACTGCCACACACCGGAGGGGCTGATCTTCGCGACGAAGGCGTCGCGACGGCTCGTGGTGAACGGCGCCAGCGGTGCGAACGTCGGGGTGCCGCGCACGTATCCGCTCACGATGGCTGATCCGTCGGCAAGTGCACTCACGGCGCGACCCACGTCGGGCTGGCTGCCGGTGTCGCTCACGGCCGTGGCCCATGCCCATGCGCCCCCGGGGCTGATCTTCGCGACGAAGATGTTGTCGGCGGTGCCCCCGCTGGTGAGCGTTGTGGTGCCGAACGTCGTGTCACCCTTGAATGACCCGGTCACAATCGCTGAGCCGTCGGGTAGCGCGGTGATGCCCCGGATCGCGTCACCGCCGGCCGCGGTTGCCTCCTGCACGGCCTGCGTAGCCCACGCCCATGAGCCGTCTGCGTTCAGCTTTGCGACGAAGGCCTCGTCTTCGCCTGGCCGTGCGCTGGTGAGCGTGGTGGCACCGAAGGTCGCCGCACCCTCGAAGTACCCGGCAACCAGTGACGATCCATCGGCCAGTGGCGCGACGGCATAGCCGACGGCTTCGTCGGTAGCGGCAGCGGGGCCCGCCTGAACCGCCTGGGTCGCCCACGTGTTGGTCGCCCCCGCGGCGCTCGCTGTAAGGCTCAGGCCTATGCCCAGCGCTGCACCGGCCAGCACCATCGGTCGTGGGTGGCGCATGTGAGCACTCCTCAGTTGGGGGGGTATTTCTGAATTTACGTTACCGGAATATACCGGAACATCCCCTACGGGGATTGGGTCGGGAAAGGGGGGCTTTCCTCACCGCAGTGGCACCCATATGAGTGAGCTCAGGTCAGCCGCCTGTGGTGCCGCTGAGCCCGCAGGCCACGCGCATGCTCATGATCCCGCGCCGCGTGTGGCACGTGGACATCAACCTGGGCACCGAGGAGTGCATGGTGATGAACCACCCGACGGAGCCGTACGACTACGCGAGCCCGCCGGGGCGAAGTGGAGGGTGTCACCGGGCTTGACGATCCGTATGAGCCACCCCCCCGCCCTGTGTTCGGTTGGTAACCGATGGCAGATCCGTGGATGAGTGCCTGGATGCGCTGATGGGCGCGGTTCGCTCTGCGGGCCTGTTGCCTGCCTTGTCGTCTCCCTAGGCCCCGAGCAGCACCTCGGCCCGGGCGACGTTCTCCAGCCCCACGCGATCTCCCTCGGCGCGCTGCGCCGCATCCCACGTGGGGCCCGGATCCTCCCGCAGCGACCCCGGCGGCTCTTGCCCCAGCGCCTGCCGCACGGCGTTGCACCACGCTTCGGGCAGTTCGTCCTGCGGCGCCACGCCCATCATCGCCCCCAGCTGCAGCGCCCAGATGCGGCCAAGGCTCGACGGGTTGTACCCGCCCCCCGCGGTGTTGAGCAGCCGGCCGTCACACACCTCGTCGGCCAGCGCCACCACGCGGCCGTACATCTCCTCCATGCCGGCGACGGTCATCTGCAGGTGGGTGAGCGGGTCGGCGTGATGAACATCGGCCCCCAGGTGCACCACCAGCACGTCGGGCCCGAATGCCCGCACCGCCGGCTCCACCACGCGCTCCACCGCGGCCAGCACGGCCACGTCCCCCGCGAACGGCGGCAGCGGAACGTTCACCGTGGTGCCGGGCGTGCCCACCGGTCCACGCTCGGTCACGTCACCGGTGCCCGGGTAGAACCCGTATGCGAACTCGTGCACGCTCACCGTGAGCACCCGGGGATCGTCGTGGAAGATCCACTGCACCCCGTTGCCGTGGTGGGCATCGAGGTCCACATAGGCCACGCGCTTTGCGCCAGCGTCGAGCAGCCACGCAATTGCCAGGGCGCAGTCGTTGTAGAGGCAAAAGCCCGACGCCTTGTTGGCGAAGGCGTGGTGCAGGCCCGACGGCGCGGGGCAGAACGCCCGCGACCCGGCGGGCCCCTCCCATACCGCACGGGCGCCCTCCACCGAGGCCCCGCACACATCTGCCGCGGCCTCATGCATGCCGGCGCGCGCGACGGTGTCCTGGCCGGGGACGAACCCCCACTGCGTGGCCTCCCACTCCGCTGCGCGTCGCGGGTCGGCCGAGTAGCGCCTGACCGCCGCGATGTAGGCCGGGGCATGCACCCGCGCCAGCGCGGCGTCATCCATTCCCGGGGGGTCCACCACCTGCACCCCCGGGGCGTCGAGCAACCCGGCCTGGTCCAGCAGGTCCCAGGCGAGGCCCCGGCGCAGGGGCCGCTCGTCATCATCCGACGGGTTATAGGCCTGAAGCCGCGGGCTCCACGGGATGGTGACGCGGGCAGCCGGGATCATGCCCCCAGCCTACGCCCGGCCCGCTGGCCCTACTGCGCCCCCACCGACACATCCTCGGTGGCGCCGTTGGCCAGGGTCACGGTGGTGAGGGTGCCGTCGCCCCCTGCGGCCGTGGCCACCGACGACGTCGTGGCGCTGCCGCCTGATGCGGAGGTGGAGCCTGAGTCGCCGTACCCCGCGAGCACGGCCACCGACAGGGCGGCCACGCCGGCGATCGCGGCCATGCGAAGGCGAGTGGGGGAGGTCATGCGAGGCAGCATGCCACCCCGGCGCCCGGCACTTGACCCAATCGGCGCACGGTGACAGCCGGGCCCGGCACCCCGCGCGCTAGGTGTTCGAGAAGCCCTCCACCCGGATCCAGAACCAGTCACCGACCCGCACCCTGCGGCATTGCAGGACCTCTGCCTCGCCCCCGGGGCGCATCCTCTGCCAGGCGTGATCGCCGCCATCGCGTGAGCGGCACTTCGTGCCCCCCTGGCGCTCGCCCATGCACCTGCCCAGTTCATTGCAGCGGGCTTCCGCTCTCCTGTTCGCCACGGCGAATGGCCGGGCGGGAATCCCCTCGATGCGCAGCCAGAAGTAGCCGCCGTTCCCGCCCGCGGAACACCGCAGCACCTGGGCTACGTCGCCGTCCCACCTCTGGAAGGCGATATTGCCCTCCCAATCCCCATCCAGTGACAGCCCGAACTCGCTCCGGCCCGTGCACCTCGTGCCCCCTTGGCGCTCGCCCACGCAGTCCACCCTCTGCCGGAAGGCATTTGGGTCGAGGGCCAGCAATCTCTCGACGACGAATGGCGGGATCTCAGGGGGGATCCGCGCCTCTCCCACGAAGCCGGACAGGGCGCGGCAGTGCTCCTGCGCCCGTGCGTTCGCCTCATCAACGGTGAGGGACACCTCCTGCGCATCGGCCGCGCCCGCCTGGCGCGCGATGGTTTCGGATGCGCTCGGGCCCGGTCCTGAGCTGGAGCCCGAGCCGCAACCGATGGCGAGCGCCGCCACAACGGGCACGAACACCGCGGCGACGGCGAGCGCGGCGGCGCGGAAGGCGGGGGGATTCGTCATGAATTGAAACTACCGGACCGTCGCACGTGAGGCGATCCCCGCACCCGCGCGCCTACCCCCCTCCCGGACCCCCCACCAAGGGAAGCAGCACCGCCGCCAGCGACGCGTAGCGGTCGATCTCGCACCCGTTGGTCCGGGTGAGGGTGGTGTCCACCGGATCGCCGGCCCAGCGGCCGTAGATCACGATCTGCTCCGGCCCGCCGTACTCCTGGCTGCACACCTGATCGGCGGGCACGGGGTTGAACGCCGCCGAGAGCGACTCCACCTGCTCGCATGCGGCCCGACCCTCGGTGGAGTCCGACGGGCACACCAGTTCGGCCTGCCGGGGCGTCACCCCGGGCTCGGGGATGTAGGTGATGTTCAGGTTGCCCGTGCCGGGCTCGCCCGCGCTGCCACCACCCCCGGCCTCGCTGCCGCAGCCCTGCGCCACCAGCACGCCAGCGCCCAGCGCCAGCACGGTGATCATGGCGGCACGCCGGGATCGCCGCACGCCCACGTGGCCTACCCGGCCACAGTCACGTTGAAGGTCACGGTGTTGTCGGGGGTTGTGGAGCCCGGGGGCAGCAGCTCGTACGCGAGCGTTCCCATGCCAGCCTTCGCCGTGTCGTAGGTGAAGTTGCGCAC
>JBIIQA010000168.1:0-3254 GCA_044342355.1 Miltoncostaeaceae bacterium
CGTGAAGGTGGAGAGGCGAGGTGCCAGCGGGGATGACACCAGCACTCCGGCGGCGTTGGGCTCCCGCGTGGCGGTGCGCGATCGCACCACCGGCGTGGGGGCGGCACATCGCGCCGTAACGTCGGCGATCTGATGCTGCGGCACGTCGGGCGTGGCGCGCGCCTGCAGCCCGGGGACCATCACCTGACGGCCCGCCGCGGATGTACGATCGGTCCATGACGATCATGGAGCACGACTACGGCATCCCCTCCGAGGACGACTTGATGCGCCTCGTGGGTGCCGCAACCCCGCATTTCGCCCTTCAGATCCGGGATCGTGTCGTGGCCTTCGCCGACTCCCTTCCCGGTGGTGATGAGCGCCTGCCCGCTCTCCGTGCCGAGGTAGCGCGCCTCGAGCGCCTCGCGGTCTCCGGCCAGGGCGGGCCCCACGACCGCGCCGACCTGCCGCCGAGCTCGTCGCTGGATCTCCGCGGCGGGCGTGCCCGCAGCTAACCCCGCTCGCCGGCGGGTGCGAGCCGGTGCACGACCTCCGAGAAGGTGCGCAGGATGCGGGCAGTCAGACCCCACACGTCCTCTCCGAGCAGCGAGTAACGCAGCGTGGCGATGTCGGGGCGCGCGGGTATGAGGAGGTCCGCCGCGAGCACGTCCGCGAGGGGTACATCCATGATCCTGGCGATCTCGGCGTCTTCGGGCGTCATGGCCGGCGGGCCCCCCGGGTGATGTGCGACCCACGGGCTCACCGTGAATCCGCTTGCGATCGTGTGCACGTCGTCGAGCGGCCCGAGAACATCGAGGCGGGATCGCGGGATCGCGATCTCCTCCTCGGTCTCGCGGAGCGCGGCGCCCAGCAGGTCGATGTCGTCGGGCTCAAAGCGTCCGCCGGGCAGCGACACCTCTCCCTTGTGATGGGCCACGAGATCGGAACGCTTGGTCAGCACCACGTGGCCCACCGCACCGACGTCGTAGAGCACGAGGAGCACACCGGCATCGCGACCCGAGGGCTCGAGGGCCACCCGCTCGCGGGCGGCAAGTGCCGGGGGGAGGAGCGACGCCAGGCGGGCGGCGGAGGGTGCGCCGGGCACGCGTGGGAGGTGGATCCCCATGGCGGGCGAGTCTACGCCGGCGCCGGGGGCGGCCCGGTATGAGCGGGGAGATCGACATCGGCCGGCTCGGCGACGCCATGCGTGATGCCGCTGCCGCAGCGGACGCTGCTGCGGGGCGGCCGATGCTCGGCCTTCGCGCCGTGCGTCCGGGTACGGGTGGCCTCTCATGGCTGGTGGCCTTCCCGGGCCCCGCGTTCCTGTGCATGGACGAATCGCTTCGTCCGGAGTCATCACTGTCACGCATGCGCGATGTGGCGCAGGCCAACCTCGCCTGCGAGGTCGTCGACGAGATGGTCGACGCCGGTGCCCTCCGGGCACTCCGACCGCATGGTGAGGTGCTCGCGGGCGTGGCACCGCACCTGTCCGCCGCCGTGGACGCCCTCAGGCGATCCTCCGATGCATGCGAGGCCCTGGCCGAGTGGCGTGATGCGCCCGAGCGCATCGTGGCGTCCCTGGTGGCGCTGGATGAGGCGGTGTCGATCCAGGCGCGCGCTCACGCCGCGTACGCCACGTTCGCCTCGGTGACCGAGCCCCTCGTGCAACGGCAGGCGGAACTTGCGCCCGAGGTCCTCTCAGCCCTCGTCGCCGTGGAGCGGGCCGCTGAGGATGCCGGCGTGGGCGTATCGCTCGGAGGGGCGCTGGGAGAGGGCATGGGCGGCATCGTCGAGGCCGCCGACGAGATGGCCCGGGGCCATCTCACGCCACTGAACTGACCTCCGGCTGGACGTCGCCGTTCCCGGCCGGTGGCGTCACGGCATCGTGCGGCCCGGCTCCGTCCCCTGGCTCCACGTTGCTCGCCGGTGGGATGAATCCCGATTCCACGAGCGCCTCGATCCGTGCGAGATCGGCATCGTCGAGGGGTGGGAGCCGGGTGGTTGCTGTGAACTCGCCGAGCTGCTCCTCGCCGCTGATGGCGGCCACGACCGACACGACGCCCGCACGGGACAGCGTCCAGAGGATCGCCGCCTGGCCAAGGCTCCAGGGGCGCCCATCGGCATGGAGGAAGGACAGCGCATCCACACACCGGAGCCCCTCGGTGAGCCACTCGCGGGAGAGGTGCGCGCGCGGGTCGCCGGGGGGGAAGGTCGTCTGCGTCGTGTACTTGCCCTCGAGGAGCCCCCAGCAGTGCGGCCGCCGGGCGATGACGCACGAACCCGCTGCGTGCGCGATGCCCGCAAGTTCCGCGCCGGGCGCGTGCCCGATGATGCCGAGTTCGACATCGAGCAGCGGGAAGCGCCCTTCGCGGATGAGCCTGCGGCCATCGCCGGGGCGGGCCCCCTCGGGAATGGACGCCGAGAACGCGCGGACGGTGCCTTCCTGCACGAGCTCTGCCATGACCGCTGCGAGGGCCTCATCGGACAGTGCGCGGCGCGGGGGGTGATGGAGCGCGCAGATGTCGATCGTGCCGCCAAGGCGTGCCGCGCTGGCGCGCACCGCCTCGCGGATGTGCTCGGGACGGAAGTCCTGCGGCATCGGGCGCCCCGGCCTGCGCGTCTCTGCCTCGTGCCATGCATACCCCACCCGCGTGGCCAGCACCACACGCTCGCGCCGGTCGGCGAAGGCCGCGCCAAGGATCTGCTCCACACGCCCGTCGCCGTCGCGGTCGGCTGTGTCGAAAAGGGTGATCCCGCGGTCAAATGCCGCATGCAGAAGCCGTACGGCCTCATCATCGCCGTGGTCGCCCCACCATCCGGTGGCGAGGGCCTCGGCCCCGAATGCAAGTTCCGACACCCGTATCCCGGTGCCGGGGATGTCCCGGTAGCGCATGGGTGGTGAGCCTAGGGACGCCCCCCGACGCGCTCCGTGGGCTCATCGCATGCTGCGCCTGATCGGGAACATTCTCCGGTTGCTCCTCTCCGGGCCCGCCATGGCCGTCGGCTACCTCGTCGCGGGCGTTCTCCTGTGCATCACGATCACCGGCATCCCTTTCGGGATCGTGTCGTTCGGCCTCACGAAGATCGCGCTTGCCCCGCTCGGGCGTCGCGTGGTGCCCATCGGCGACGCGTACTAGGCGTCCTCCCCGGAACCCCCGTCAGCGGTTTCCTCGTCCTCGAGGAGGAACTCGATGAGATCCTCGACGGTGAAGCGCCCGGCCTGCATGGAGGCGACGAGGCCGTAGATGGTGGCGGAGTGGGGGCGGTCGAGCACGTAT
>JBIIQA010000169.1:0-3241 GCA_044342355.1 Miltoncostaeaceae bacterium
CGGCAGCGGGGACCACGCCCGTGTGCCCCACCATGTCGGCGTTCGCGAAGTTGACGACGATGAAGTCGCGCCCGCCTTCGGCCAGGGCGCCCACCACCACATCGCGGACCCCGAACGCACTCATCTCAGGGGCCTCGTCGTACGTGGCCACGTGCTGGGGGCTCTGCACCAGTTGCCGCTCTTCGCCCTCGAACGGCGCCTCACGGCCGCCGTTGAAGAAGTAGGTGACATGGGCGTACTTCTCGGTCTCGGCCACGTGGAGCTGCAACCGGCCCGCGACGCTCACCGACTCGGCGAGCCCCTGGCGCACGTCCTCCGATTCGAACGCCACGGGATACGACCACTCTGAGCGGAGGCGCGTCAGCGTGGTGATGGCCGGAAGCGGCGGGTGCGGACCGCGGTCGAAGCCCTCGAAGGCGGGGTCGCCCAGCGACTGCGTGAGTTGCCGGGCGCGGTCGGGGCGGAAGTTCCAGACGATCACCGCGTCGCCAGGCCGGATGCGTCCCGCAGCCGGGTCCCCGATGACCCATGGCTCGATGAACTCGTCGCCGACCCCGGCGTCGTACGATTGCTGCACGGCCTGAGATGCGCTCTCGGCATGCCCGCCGCGCCCATGCACCATGGCGTCGTAGCCGCGCTGCGTGCGATCCCATCGGTGGTCGCGGTCCATCGCCCAGTAACGGCCCACCACGGTCCCGATCGTGGCGCCCTGCTCCTCAAGGGCACGAATCGCGGGCAGGGCCGAATCCGGGCGGGAGTCACGGCCATCGGTGATTGCATGCACCACCACGCGCGCCACGCCCCGGGCCCGTGCGGCATCGAGGAGCGCCACGAGATGCCGCTGGCTGGCGTGCACGCCACCGGTTCCCACAAGGCCCACGAGGTGAAGCGTGGCTCCCTCTGCCGCCGCCATGGCACCCGCGATGGCGGGGACGGCCCCGAGGCCGCCGGGAGCCTCCACGGCCTCGTCAATGCGCACGAGCATCTGAGGAACGCGGCGGCCTGCGCCGAGGTTGAGGTGCCCCACCTCGCTGTTACCCATCTGGCCATCGGGAAGCCCCACGGGAAGTCCCGATGCCTGCAGGCGCGTGGCCGACCCCTCCGCGGCGAGGGCATCGAGCGCCGGCGTGCGGGCGAGGCTCACGGCATTCCCCGGACCGGCGGGCGCGAGCCCGAACCCGTCGATCACCACCAGCACGAGAGGCCCGCTCATCCCGCGGCCGCCACGATCTGCGCGAGCGATTCGGGATCGAGGCTCGCGCCACCCACGAGGGCGCCATCGACATCGGGCTGTGACATGAGCTCCGCCGCGTTGGCCGCGGAGACGCTGCCGCCATAGAGCACCTGCAGCAGGTCACCATCGATGCCCTCGCCGGCAACCCGACGCACCATCGCGCAGGCGTCCTGCGCCTGTTCGGGGGTCGCGGTGAGGCCGGTGCCGATCGCCCAGATGGGCTCGTAGGCAACGACGACATGCTGCTGCTCGTCGGATGTCACCGCCGCGAGCGCCGAGCGCACCTGGCCCGCAACCCACGCGTCGGTCTCCCCCGCCTCGCGCTGCGCGAGCGATTCGCCCACGCAGAGGATGGCCACCATGCCGGCATCGAGCAGCGCACGGATACGTGCCGCCACCTGCTCATCGGTGTCACCGGCGGCGCGGCGTTCGGAGTGGCCCACGAGGCTGCCGTGTGCACCGGCAGCCGCCAACATGCCGGTGGAGACCTCGCCGGTGTGTGCACCTGCCGCCGCCTCATGCACGTTCTGCGCGAACACGCCGACGCGGGTGCCCTCGGCAGACAGGGCGCACGCCTCGAGTGCGGTGAACGGGGGGCACACGCCGACGTCAACCCGGTCGAGGTACGGCTGCACGAGCGGAACGAACGCCTCGAGGAACGCCCGCCCCTCGGCGGCCGTCTTGTGCATCTTCCAGTTGCCGGCGACCATCGGCCGACGCACCGTGCTCATGCCGTCGGAAGAGCCGCGACGCCCGGGAGCGAGCGGCCCTCCATCAACTCGAGCGCCGCCCCGCCCCCCGTGGATACCCAGGTGAGCCGGTCGGCCAGGCCCATGTCGCCAAGCGCCGCACCGGAGTCGCCGCCCCCTGCCACCGTGGCGGCAGGCGACGATGCCATGGCCTCCGCCACCGCACGGGTGCCATCGGCGAACGGCGGGATCTCGAACGCCCCCATGGGACCGTTCCAGAACACCGTGCCGGCCTCCATGATCACGTCGCGATAGGCCGCGGCGGTGCGCGGCCCGATGTCGACGCCCATCCACCCGTCGGGGATGGAATCGCTCGGCACCACCTGCAACTGCGCCGACGCATCGAAGCGGTCGGCCACAAGGATGTCGGTGGGCAGCTGCAGGATGCAGTTCACCCGGCCGGCACGCTCAAGCAGCCGGAGCGCGAGCGCCTGGGCGTCCTCGTCCTCGTGGAGGGAGGTGCCCACGGGGTCGCCGAGTGCCGCGAGGAACGTGAAGCACATGGCACCCCCGACGAGGATGCGGTCGGCGCGGTCGAGCAGATTGTCGATGAGCGGCAGCTTGTCGCTGACCTTCGACCCCCCGAGCACGGCAACGAAGGGGGCGGCCGGTGCATCAAGCAGTCCTCCCAGCACCTCGACCTCGCGCGCGAGCAACAGCCCGGCGGATGAGTCGAGGCGGCGGGCGACGGCCTCGGTGGATGCGTGCGCGCGATGGGCGGCGCCGAACGCATCGTCGACGTAGTGGGTGAACCCGGCGGCCAGGCGATCGGCGAATGCCCCATCGTTGCCCTCCTCCTCCGGGTGGAAGCGGAGGTTCTCGAGCATCACGATCTCACCGGGTGCAAGGTCGCGCACGCGCGCTTCCACTCCGGAGCCCACGCACTCGTCAAGCAGCTCAACCGGCTGGCCGAGCAGTTCCGACAGGCGCTCAGCGCACGGGGCGAGCGAGAGCTCGTCGACCCGCTGCCCCCCGGGCCGCCCCAGATGCGAGCACACGGCGACGGCCGCGCCCTGGTCGAGCAGGTACCGCAGCGTGGCGACCGACGCGCGGATTCGTGCATCGTCCGCCACCCGGGGGCGCCCCCCCGCGCCGACCTCGAGCGGGGCATTGAGATCGGCGCGCACCAGGACGCGCTCCTCCGCCCACGAACGGCCCGGGGAGTCCACCTGGATGGGCGCCGCCATTACGGCAGGAGCTTCTGGGCGAGATCGACCACGCGGCACGAGTAGCCCCACTCGTTGTCGTACCAGGAGAT
>JBIIQA010000033.1:0-12196 GCA_044342355.1 Miltoncostaeaceae bacterium
CGGATGTGCTCCTCCGTGATCTTGCCCATCTGGGAGCCGTCGTCATCCGGGTGGAAGAGTCCGCTGGTGGAGGGCTCCTGGCGCAGCGCCCCGCGGTCATGGCCCAGACCCATTCCACCGTCGGATGGCGCGACGACCTCACGCACGGCGGCGTCCATGTCGTAGAGGACGGCAGAAGCCCCCGGGCGGGCGCGGGTGACCCGGCGCTCCGCCTCGCCCTTGCGGCCGCCGGCGGGGAGGGTGACGGTGGTGGTGACCGGGTCCCCCACGGCCTGGCCCGACGCGGGGCGGGCCGTGAGGGTGCCCCGCGTGCGCCGGCCGAGCGGCGGCAGACGGACGGCGGTGCGCCCCTGCCCGAGCCACACGCGGGCGACCGTGCGCGGGCCCACCGTGAACGTGACCTCCGCGGGGCGGCTCAGCTCGACGATGACCCGGCCGGCACCTCCACGGGGCGGTGCAGCAACGAGCGCGGTGATGCGCGGCGGGGTTGACGAGACGCGGCGTGACGACTCCCCACTGCGCGAGGGCCCACCGGCGCCGGGCACGGCGGAGTCAGGGTCGTCGAGGGCGGGATCGTCGATGGGTGCGGGAAGAGTGAGGGGCACGAGCGACACCTGCGCCGACGCCGAGCAGTTACCCACCCGATCGCAGGCACGAATCAGCAGAGTGCCCCCTGCGGTGCCGGGGCCCACGAATGCCGCGGGGCCCGCGATCGGCTGCCATGGGCCCTGCGCGTCGTCGTCATCGATGAGCCGCGACTGGTGGCCCGCAATGCCCGAACCGGTATCGGTGGACTGCACGAACGCGACGTCCACACCGTTCGGACCCACCTGCGCCGTGGCACTGATGGGCACAGGCGTGACAGGAGCGGTGGTGTCCTTCTTCACCGGGGTGGTGGAGACGATTCCGTTGAGGAGGGTGCTCGTCCGCCGGTACGCCTGGATCGACGTGATGTCGCTACTGGGGATCGAGGCGGTGGCGGAGGTCCAACTGCTCCACGAGCCGCTTGCGTAGCGGAACCGCACCCAGGCGGTGGCCGGCGCCACATCGCCGAGGGCGGGCACTACCGACACCGACTGCCCCGATTCCGGCACCCGCCAGCCGTCAGTGGTGATGCGCGTGCCGGAGAACCCCAGCGAGGGGGCGGGCAACCGCGTGACGGCGAAGACCGGGCCGTTGCACGAGAAGGTGGCGCCATCCCACTCGGTCACCAGCATGCGCCAATCCCAGTTGCCCGTGCCGAGCGCGGTGAGCGCGCCGGTTGCCGTGCGCTGACCCGCAGTGCGCACCGATGAGGAGGACAGCGTGGTGAACGCCCCGGACCCGGCCGGGCTCACCTGTACCCGGGCCGTGCCCGACTGGAGAAGCGCCGCGGGAAGGCTCCATGTGAAGCTCCCGGTGTCCACGGCGGTGAACGCCATGGACTGCGCCGTGCACGACGCACCCGGGGTCCCGGCCATCGCCGGGGAGGAGGCAAGCGACAGGCCGACGAGGGCAAGGGCGCATGGGGGGAGAAGGCGGGTCACTCCCCGCATGCTCTCCCATCCCCCTCCACTTGGGGTGCGGGAGACCCCCCCGATTAACCGGGTGCGCTCTTTTCCTTACAAACCCTTCATGAGCAGGACGCCATGGCCTCGCAGCGTGCGAGGGTGCGAACGCCGGGGAGCCCTCCCGCCCGGGCGGGAGGTGTGATCTCCACGAGGGCCGATGCGACATCGTCACGGCGATCGCCCACGAGCAGGAGGTGATCGGGGTCGGCCTCGTGCACCAGCATGTAGCGGCCGTAGGGCAATCTGGTGATGTCGAGGGACTGCCCCTCGATGAGCGCCGCATAGTCATCCACCCAGCCCACATCGATGCCCGCGCGCATGCGCATGAGGCCGGGGAGCAGTCGCCCGCAGTGGTGGGTCATGCGCGGCATATCGCGGGTGCCCGGCACATCGGGCTGCACTGGGTACCGGGAGCCGAGGCAGAACCCCACCTTCGGAGACCTGCGCAGCACCCGCCCTGTGGAGGCATCGCGCAGGTCGAAGCGAGCGAAGTGCTGGAGGTGCCAGTGGTTATGGCCACCCGGCTGGTACCTGAGCTGCGCACGCAGCGGCACCTGCACGATGCTGCCGTCCACGCGGGCGACCTCCTGCGTCACCGTCATCAGGCGCTCACCCCTCGTGCGGCGTCCGTTGATCACGAGGTCCCCGCTTCCCACGTTCCCCACGGCCGAGGCGAAGGCCAGAAGCGTGCGGTCGCCAACACGGCGGACGATCACGCCTGACGGGGGCTCGTGCCGGAGGTCGGGCAGGAGCTCGGACCCGGTCACCTGGCCACCCGCGACCGCGGCGACCACGACGCCGAGGGCACCGGCCATGGCGGTGACGAGGACGGCGAGCAGGCGGCGTCGGAAGGGCGACCGTGCGGACACCCCTGTGAGCGTAGGACACATGCCACGGCTTCGCGCACGACGTGGGCACCCCGTCGGGACCGGCTGGCACAGTGCCCGCCATGCAAAGAGACGATGACGTGATGGTCCAGGTGGAGATCCCCGCGGGGTCCCGCAACAAGTACGAGATGGACGAGGCGACCGGGCGCATCATGCTCGATCGCATGCTGTTCACCGCCATGCGCTACCCGGCTGACTACGGCTACATCGAGAAGACGCTCGCGGAGGACGGCGACCCCCTGGACGCCCTGGTGCTGCTCGGAGAGCCCACCTTCCCCGGCTGCTGGATCCGCTGCCGCCCCATCGCCGTATTCCACATGAGCGATGAGAAGGGATCTGACGAGAAGGTCATTCTGGTCCCCCTCAAGGACCCCCAGTGGTCAGGTGTGAACGACATCACCGACGTCAACCCCAACCTGCTCAACGAGATCGAGCACTTCTTCACGGTCTACAAGGATCTGGAGCCCGGGGAGACCCACGTGCGTGGTTACGGTGATCGCTCAGAGGCGCTGCAGATCATCCACGAATGCCGGGAGCGCGCCGCCGCGCTGAGGTGATGCGCGGCTAGAACAGCTGGTTCTCTCCCGCGAAGATCTCGCTCACCGACTCATCACAGAAGACGTTGTGAACGGTGTCGGCGAGGATGCGGTCGACCGACAGCACCTGGATCTTGCCGGCCGCGGAGCCGTCCTCCACCGGGATGGTGTCGGTGACCACGATCTCCTCGATCACGGAGTCGGCAAGCCGGTCATAGGCCTTGCCCGAGAAGATGCCGTGGGTCGCGGCGGCAAGCACCTTGGTGGCGCCGGCCTTCTTGACCACGGCGGCACCAGCGCACAGCGTGCCGGCCGTATCGATCATGTCGTCGATGAGCAGCGCGGCCTTGCCGTCGACATCACCGATGAGGAAGGTGATCTCGGCCTCGTTGTGATCGGGGCGCTGCTTGGCCAGCACGGCGAGGCGCGCCCCGAGCTTCTCGGCGAAGTGGTTGGCCAGCTTGGCGCGGCCGGCGTCGGGCGACACGACCACAAGGCCCTCAGGGAAGTCACCCGCGAACTGCCGCTCGCTGAAGTGGTCGGCGAGGATGGGCGTGGCCGTCATGTGGTCGACCGGGATCTGGAAGAAGCCCTGGATCTGGCCGGCATGCAGGTCCATGGTGAGCACGCGATCAACCCCTGCGGCCTCGAGCAGCTGCGCCACCAACCGGGCGGTGATGGGCTCGCGCGGGCTGCTCTTCTTGTCTTGCCGTGAGTAGCCGTACCACGGCATGACCGCCGTGATGCGGTGCGCCGAGGCCAGCTTGGCGGCGTTGATCATGATGAGCAGCTCCATGAGGGAGTCGTTCACCGGCGTGCTGGTGGACTGCACCAGGAAGATGTCGGCACCGCGGATGCTCTCGTCGAAGCGCACGTACACCTCGCCGTCGGAGAACTGCTTGAGCACCACGTCGCCGAGCTCGATGCCCAGGCGATCGGCAATGCGCTGCCCGAGCGCTTTGCTGGATGAGCCCGCGAACACCATGAGGCGCTTGGAGTCGTCACGGTCGATGCTCTTGGTTCCCACTACTGAGCTCCCGGGGAGTCGTTCTGCGCGGCGCGCTTGGCGCGTGCCTCCGCCTTGGCGGTGAAGCCCTCGATGTTCTCCTGCCGGGCGCGGGCGATTCCCAGCGCACCCTCCGGCACGTCACCGGTGATTATGGAGCCCGCCCCGGTCATCGCGTTGTCACCGATGGTGACGGGGGCCACCAGCACGCAGTCGCTCCCGGTCTTGACGCCCGATCCCACGGTGGTGGAGTGCTTGCGGAAGCCGTCGTAGTTGGCCGTGATGTTGCCCGCGCCGATGTTGGTGTCGCTGCCGATGTCGGCATCGCCCACATAGGACAGGTGCGGCACCTTTGAGCGCTCGCCAAGGCGGGTGTTCTTCATCTCCACGTAGGTGCCGGCCTTGCTGCCGTCCTCCATGGTGACGCCCGGGCGCAGGTAGGCAAACGGACCCACCGTGCAGCCGGCCCCGACCGTGGACGACAGCACGTGTGCGCTGACGACCCGCGAGGCGTCGCCGACCACGGCATCGTGCAGCAGCGCGTCGGGGCCGATCTCGCAGCCCTCCCCCACCGTGGTGGCGCCGCGCAGGACGGTACCCGGCCACAGCGTGGTGTCCTGCCCCACGACGACGCCGGCATCCACAAGCACGCGCGAGGGATCGGGCATGGTGACGCCCGACACCATGAGCGCGTGGCGGAGGCGCGTCTGGATCACGGCCTCGCACTCCGCGAGGTCGGCGCGGGTGTTGATGCCCTGCACCACGGTGGCATCGGGAGCGACCATGGCCCCGACCTCGCCACCGATGAGCGGCAGGACATCGGGCAGGTACACCTCGCCCTGGGCGTTGTCGCTGCCCACGGCTTCCAGCGCCGTGGCCAGCGCGGCCCGGTCGAACGCGAACAGGCCCGCGTTGATCTCGCGCACGGCCAGCTCATCGTGGTCGGCGTCGCGGGCCTCCACCACGCGCACGCCCCGGTGGTCGCGGATGACCCGGCCGTACGACCCGCCATCCTCGAGGATGGCCGTGACCATCGTGGCGGCGCGGCCGCTGCGCTCGTGGTCATTGATGAGAGCCGCCACCAGGGCCGGGTCGACGAGCGGCGTATCGCCGCACATCACCACGACGGTCGTGATGGAGGGGTCAAGGACGGCAAGCCCGATGCGCGTGGCACCGCCGGTGCCATCGCGCACCTCCTGCAGGGCGGTGCCCATTCCCCCGGGAAGGGCCTGCCTGACGGCCTCGCCCTCGGGACCGAGCACCACGACCACGGAGCCCGTGGGGATCTCCCCGAGCGCGTCGAGCACCCAGAAGATCATGGGGCGCCCCGCAAGGGGGTGCAGCACCTTCGGGAGGCGGGACCGCATGCGGGTTCCGTGACCCGCGGCAAGGACGATCGCTCCGACGCTCATCTTGCTGGCTCAGCCCTTTTCGCCTGGTTGGGGCGGGAGGATTCGAACCCCCGATCGCGGGACCAAAACCCGCTGCCTTACCACTTGGCTACGCCCCAGCGCGCCTCCCGGCTCCGGCACCGGGGACTCTAGAGGTTGGGTCGGGTGATGGCGCCCTCGGAGGCCGACGACACCAGCGCCGCGTACTTGGCGAGCACGCCCGCGCGGTAGTTGGGCTCGGGCTGCCGCCAGCTGGACATGCGCGCGGCGATCTCCTCGTCGGTGAGCTCCACGTTGAGTTCACGGCTCTCGACGTCGAGCACCACGATGTCGCCCTCGCGCAGTGCGGCGATGGGGCCGCCGCGGTAGGCCTCGGGCGACACGTGCCCCACCATCAGGCCGTGGGTGGCGCCGCTGAACCGGCCGTCGGTGATCAGAGCCACCTCCTCACCGATGCCCTCTCCCACGATGGCGGCCGTCACGTGCAGCATCTCGCGCATGCCGGGGCCACCGGCCGGGCCCTCGTAGCGGATGACCACCACGTCGCCGGGAACGATCGCCCCGGCCTTGACCGCGGCGAAGGCCTCTTCCTCGCGGTCGAAGATGCGTGCGGGGCCGCGGTGGAGCAGGCGCTCGTGGCCTGCGAGCTTCACCACGCTGCCCTCGGGCGAGAGGTTGCCGCGCAGGATGGCCAGGCCGCCGGTCTCCTTGAGGGGCGTCTCGATGGGCACGATGACCTCCTGCCCCGGGGTCTCGTTCACGTCGGCGGCGATCTGCGCCAGCGTGCGTCCGTCGACGGTCGGTGCTGTGCCGTCGATCTTCCCGCCCTTGATGAGCTCGCGCATGACCAGGCCGGGACCGCCGGCGTTGAACAGGTCTACCGCGACGAAGCGGCCGCCGGGCTTGATGTCGGCGACGATCGGCGTGCGCTCGGCGATGGTGTCGAACTCGTCGATGGTGAACGGGATGTCGAACTCGCGGGCGATGGCCAGCAGGTGCATGACGGCGTTGGTAGAGCCACCGGTGGCGGCCACCGAGGCCACGGCGTTGTCAATGGCGCGCCGGTCCACGATGTCGCGCGGCGTGATGTGCTCGCGCACGAGGTTCATGATCATCTTCCCGGCGTCCTCAGCGGCCTTGGCCTTGCCGGGATGCGTGGCGGGGATTCCGTTGAGGTCGACCGGGGCGAGGCCGAGGAACTCGGCCACCATGGCCATGGTGTTGGCGGTGAACTGGCCACCGCAGGCGCCCGCGCCCGGGCACGCGGCGTTCTCGATGCGCAGCAGCTCGTCGTCATCGATGGTGCCCTTGTTGTGGGCGCCGATTCCCTCGAAGACGTCCTGCACCGTCATGTCGCGGTCCTTGTACCGGCCGGCCGCGATCGACCCGTTGTAGAAGACGAGGCCCGGAATGCCCAGGCGGCCGAGCGCCATGATTGCTGCGGGAATCGTCTTGTCGCAGCCCACCAGGAGCACCACGGCGTCGAACGAGTGGCCCATGCAGGCGAGTTCGACGGAGTCGGCGATGACCTCGCGGCTCACGAGCGAACCCTTCATGCCCTCGGTGCCCATCGAGACGCCATCGGACACCGAGATGGTGTTGAACTCCATCGGGGTGCCGCCGGCCTTCTGGATGCCCACCTTCACGTGCTTGGCCAGGTCGCGCTGGTTGATGTTGCACGGCATGGTCTCGATCCAGGTGGTTCCCACGCCGACGATGGGCTTGGCCAGCGCCTCGTCGTCGAAGCCGATGGCCTTGAGCATGGCGCGGGCCGCGGCGCGGTCGGCGCCATCGGTCATCACGGCGCTCTTGCGCTTGGCCGGGTCTGTGGGCTGCTGGTACGGGTTCGGGTTCGTCATGCGCCGGACTCTAACGGCGACCACCCGGCGAGCGCACGGGCCAGGAACGCGGCAAGGTGCTTTGACACGTCATCGGCGTCGCGCTGCAGGTAGTGGTCGGCACCGTGGACCACCGCCAGTTCCCCCCCACCCACCGCTGATATCCAGTCGGCGATCACCGCGACGGGCGTGATGTGGTCGTTCTCGGGATGCGCCACGCACACCGGGCGTCCTCCCATATCCGCGGGGAGCGAGGCCCCGGGGGCCACCACGCCCACGGCGCGCACGCGGGGGTCGGCCGCGCCCACGTGCAGGGCCACCCACGCACCGAACGAGTACCCGCTGATGGCCATGGGCGTTCCGGGGGGAAGGGCGTCCTCAAGCCTGTCGAGGGCCCGCAGCGCGTCGGTCCACTCCTCATGAGTCGCGGTTGACTCACCGGCGCTCTCCCCCGCGCCCCGGAAGTCGAAGACCAGTGCCGCCATGCGCTGGGCGACGATGGCGCGAGCCAGTGCCCGCACCACATGGCTCTCGCGCGTTCCCCCGTACATCGGGTGCGGGTGGCACACCACCACCCCTGCCAGGGGCGTCCCGGCGTCGGGTCGCAGGATCTCGGCGGCGAGCGGCGGGCCATCGCCGCCGATCGTGATCCGCTCCGAGATCACGCCTGCTCCAGCACCTCGATATGCAGCACGGTGGCCACGGTCTTGTCGGAGGTCTCGATGCTCTCGGGCGAGACCACCTCCTGGATATCCCCGCGGCAGTCGATGCGCACGATCTGGCCCTCCTCGAGCAGTGGGGCGAACTGCTCCGCAAGCGCGCCCTCCACCTCGAAGGTGTTGAGCTCGAGGGGGATCTCGGTGTCGAGGGTGATGAGGAGGAGGCGACCGCGGTAGCGGTGCTCATCCTCGAAGAGCATGGCGATCTCGCCGGTGAATGATCGATGCTTGTGCGCTGTCACGGCTCGGGACTCTATCCTCCGCGCCGTGGCGAAGAGCTATCTCATCCTCGGCCCCCCCGACCTGCTGCACGACCTGCTGAACGAGTTCAGCGAGGACGGCTGGGCGTGCTCGGCCGACCGGTGGCAGGCAGTCGTCACGCGGCCCGATGGCGACGACGGCCCCGACCCCGGGTGGCCGGCGGAGGTGAGCCTGCAGGGCATCTCCACCGACGGCCACGAGGCCGCGTGCCGGGAGCACCTGAGCCCCAGGGAGTAGCCCGGGGTCTGTCCCCGGTAGGGGCTACCCGGTTCGCAGGTTCTGAATCTCCGCGATCTCCGCCGCCTGGGCGCTGATGATCCGCGTGGCCAATGCATCCACCTGCGGGGAGGCGCCACCGTTCAGCACCATGTCGGCCATCAACAGGGCGCCGGCGTGGTGCGGGATCATCATGCGCAGGAACTCCTGATCGGGGGTTTTCGCGTCGCGGATGGCCGGGATGGAGAGCTCGGCCCCCTAGACCGCCCTCCAGAGACCGTCGTCACCGAGCGGCTCCGCCACCACCGTGCCCCGGCCCACCGCGCGGATCAGCGATTGCGCCGCCGCCCGGCAGTCAATGGGCTGCTCGATGTCGGTGCGCATGACCTCGGCAACCTCCTGCGTGGTGAGGCCCAGGGGGAACGCCGCGAGGATCTCCTCCGGGCGGTCCTCCGGCACCGCGCGACGTGACCCCGCCGGGTCGAGGTTGGCGATGATGACGTCGTAGGCCTCCATGGGCTGGAACCCGCCGGCCTCGAGCGTGCGGTCGCCGGCCCGGAAGATGAGCGATGGCGCGGTGTAGCGCACGGCGCCATCGGTATCGGCCGCCTTGCCCTGAAACGCGGTGGGGCTACCCGCCGCCGTGCGCGCCTCGGCCTTGTCGGCCTGGTACGCCGCGTCCACCGCGGGGTCATCCAGCATCGCCATGACCGCCGGCACGTCGAGCCCCGGCACGCGCTCGAGGGCGGTGGCGATGTTCGGGTCCTCGTCCATGAGCATGCGCGTGGTGAACCACCCGAACTGCAGAGCACGGAAGGCAGTGATCTCGTCGCCCGGAGACATGAGCCGCACCGCCTGGATCGCGCGGCAGGCACGACCCGTACCCGTGAGCCGGGCGCGCGGGCCCACCGTGAAGGGCATGCCGAACTGCCGGAACATCTCCATGCGCTGCCCCATCATGATGGGGTCGTACCCGCGTGACTCGTACATGGAGGCGTCCTCGGCCAGCCCGATGGTGACGAGGCGCCACGACAGGCGCGGCCCGTAGCGCCATTCGAGGGCTGCGAGGGAGGGCGACGCCGAGTAGCCCCATGGGCAGCCGGGGTCGGAGATGAAGGTGATCTCGATGTCCATAGCGCAGATGCTACGGCGTGGCGCTCGGCTACCCTCCGTCGACTAAGTCTCAACCTCTCCTCATCTCCGACGGCCGCGCCATGGGCCTTGTCGACGACAAGGCCCGCCTCTCGTGGCTCGTGGCACCGCGTATCGACCAGCCCAGCATCATCAGCGGCCTGATCGACGAGGAACGCGGAGGTGGCGTCGAGGTTGTCTTCCCCGACAGCGAGACCGTCGCCCAGCGCTACCGCGAGGGCACGCTCATCGTCGAGACCGACCTACAGAGCCCCAAGGGCCTGATCCGGGTGATCGACTGCCTCATGGTGCCCCGCCGCGGTCCCGTGCAGGCGGCATGGCCGGGGATGTTCATCCGGCAGGTGCTGGTGCTCGAGGGCGAGGTGGAGATCGGGCTGGTCACGCGGCTGCGCTATGCCTATGGACGAAACCCCCCGCGCTGGCGGGGCGAGGGGCGCAAGATCATCGCCTACGGCCCCGGCCTCACCGTGGAGCTGCAGAGCGAGATCCCCCCGCGCCCCTACGGGGTTGATCTCGGGGGAACCACCACCCTCCCCGCCGGTGAGCGACGCGTCATGGCCCTGCGCTGGCAGGACCCCACCAACAAGGGCACCGACCTGCGCCAGACGGTGGAGGAGACCGCGGCTTTCTGGCGCCTGTGGGGCGACGCATCGGGCCACGACCCCCGCGCCCTTCAACTGAAGGCGATGATGTACCACCCCACCGGCGCCATGGTGCGGTCGGCCACCACCTCCTACGGCGATGGTCCGCGGGCCGACGGACGGCTGGCGTGGATGGAGGACCAGCACCGGGCGGCCGCGGCCTTCCGCGAGCTGGGCCACCCGGGCGAGGCCGACTACATCGAGCAGTGGATCGCCCGAGCAGGGGACGGCCCTGCCGTGCGCGACCTCAGCGGTGGCGTGCCGGGGCCCGAGGCGAAGGTCGCCGAGATCGACGTCGACATCATGGTGGGCGCACCCCCCGGGGACGCACGCGGCAACATCCCGTACCTGCCGGACATCCTCGGCTCCTGATGGACTGGGGCGTCGCCTGGCGGGCGGCGGTGTCGCAGGTCGTCGTGGTGGCGGCCCTCGGGGCGACCACCGGCCTCACGCTGTCGCACGAGTTCTTCGAGTCATGGGGATGGCTCATCGGCCCGCTCTCGTGGTTGGCGGCCACGCTGGTCACCATCGCGGTGTGGCGCCTGCCGGCGTGGCCCACGCTGTTCGGGGCGATCGTCGCCGGCCTCGTCAGCCTCGTGGGCGTGGTGACCGGCCTGCACTGGACCGGCTCCGCAATTGCACTGGTGATCTTCGTGCTGTGGTGTGCCTGGCAGGGCCGCAGGCCGAGGCTTCGCCTCACGGCATCTGCCGGCTGATACCCCGGGGGCAGCGCGTCAGCGCAGGTTGAGCGACGCGGATCGCACCACGAGGTCGCTGATAACCGCGTATGAGATTTCGTTTCGCGCGAGGATGGCGCCCGCGCCAACGCGCGGGGTTCCCTCAAGGCGGGTGAGCACGGACATCGCCCACCGCCCCTGCCACACCGGGTAGCTCATGTTCTGCCCCTCCCACTGCAGGAAGGCCGTCCAGCGGTCGTTGGCACGCGAGGCCCGGCGCACGGCGTCGGCCAGCTGCAGGTCACCGGGGGTGGCCACGGGGTCGCTGCCGATTCCGTAGCCATAGGTCCCGCGATTGACGGCACCGATGAGCGTCTCACCGATCACGTAATAGGTGATGGCGTTCGCGGCCTGCACGATCTCCGACTGCAGGTCACCCGGGGTGGCCGATGTATCGATCTCCCTGCCGAGGGCGATGAGCGCCGGCTGGATGTCATCGAGCTCACCGGTCGCGCGCGCGCCGCTGACCTTCTCGAAGTAGAGCCGGGCGTTCTCGCCGGCCCGGGAGAGGAAGGTGTTGTAGCCGTTGAGGAACTCGGCCGTGGTGGCCTCGTCCACCGCCGACCGCGCGGGCGACGCACGCACGAGCGAAACGGCATCGGGACCGAAGCGCTCGATGCTCACCCGGTGGTCGGCAAGGATCGCTGCGGCGTCCGGCAGCTCGGCGGGCGCAACGCGCTCGATGGCGGGAGCCATTCCCTCAAGCGCCGCGTGGGCGTACACCACCCACCCGAGCGCCGACGGCAGCGTGACGCGCTGTTCCATGGTGAGGCCGGACGGGTTGGACTGCCGGGAGATCTCCGACACGGCGAGCGCACGGAGGGCCGCGAACTCGTCCTTCAACTGGGCCGTAGCCGCAGCGGCGCCCTTCGTACGCGCAAGGTCGCGCATGGTTCCCGAGGCAACCGCACGGGCCACGAGCAGGCCGGAGTCGACGGCGATGCCATAGGCCTCGGCCATGTCGCCTCGCGCGAAGGCGGCGTCACCTGACGCGAGCAGCGCGGTGAGCGTGGCACGCTGCGGCGCGGGCACTGCGCCGCCCGCGCGCGTGAGATCGCGGCGGGCAGCGGCAAGCGAGGCCCGGGTGGTGTCGCGGGCGGCGACGGCGGCGGCACGGCCAAGCGACGCCGGCCACGCGACCGGGGGGCTGATGCGCATGCCAGTGAAGGCACGGTAGGCCTCGTCCACATCACGCACGCTGCGCACGGTCACCCCGAGGCGGCGGCCCTGGGCGACGACGTCCACCGGGCGGCCCGTGCGGG
>JBIIQA010000210.1:0-3193 GCA_044342355.1 Miltoncostaeaceae bacterium
CGGCTGAGCATCCCGCGAACCGCTCGCCCAGATACTCCTGCATGACGACGCCGGAGGTCACGACCTCGTGGGCGGAACCGCGCACGCCGTGGCCCCACAACCGTTGGACGACATCCTCCGGTGCCGAGCGGGGGTCGTTGGTGAGGAACACCAGCGGCTTGCCCGATGCCCGCCAGCGGTCCACGGCCTCGGGGGCACCCGGAATCGCATTGCCCCCTACCCACAGGCACCCGTCAAGGTCGAGGATGAGGCCGGCGTACTGCGCGGTGAGGTCGTCGGGAGCGGGCATGGCGCGATGCTACCCGCGCCCCTACGATGGGCCTATGGAGACGTACCGACACGTGGCCGTCGCGGTCGAGGACAGCCCCGGCTCGCTGAAGGCCCTGGCCGAGGCCCGTCGCATGGCCGGGCTCACCGGAGCGCGCCTGTCGGTGCTCCACGTCACTTCCATTCCCATGCCACCGCCGTATATGGGCGAGGGCGGAGTCTTCCTGCCCGATCCGGAGGTCATGCAGAGCGCCGCCCTCCAGTGGCTCACGGAGCTTCTCGAAGGCATCCCCGGCGCCGAGCCACACGTCCTGCAGGGCCACCCTCCCGAGGCCGTATGCACCTGGGCCGACGAACACGGGGTGGACCTCCTCGTGGCCGGCGCTGAGCGGGGCAAGCTCCAGAGGCTGCTGCTCGGCAGCTTCGCCGCGCACCTCGCACGCCACGCGTCGTGCGACATCCTCCTCGCCAGGCCCCAGAAGGACTAGCCGCTGTCCTGGCTCGAAGCGCTGGTCCTGGGAATCACCCAGGGCCTCACCGAATTCCTGCCCATTTCCAGCTCGGGGCACCTGCTGCTCATCCCGGCCTTCTTCGGCTGGGAGGACCCGGGCGCGATGTTCACGGCCGTCGTGCAACTGGGCACCATGGTCGCGGTGGTCCTCTACTTCTGGCGCGACCTCGTGAACGTTGCCATCACATGGAGCCGGAGCTGGACCCGACCCGAACTCCGGTCGGACCTCAATGCCCGGCTGGGCTGGTACCTGGTGATCGGCACCATCCCCATCGTCATCTTCGGGCTGATCTTCAAGGACCAGATCGAGGGGGCCGCGCGCAACCTCTACCTCGTGGGCACCACCCTCATCGTGTTCGGAATCATCCTCGGGCTCGCCGACTGGCTGAGCCGCAAGATGCGCCCAGTCGAATCGGTGAACCGTCGCGACGCCATCGTCATGGGCTTCGCGCAGGCGCTGGCCCTGGTACCCGGGGTGTCACGGTCCGGGGCCACCATCACGGCCGGACTGATGCTGGGCCTCAACCGCGAGGCTGCAGCGCGGTTCTCGTTTCTGCTGTCCATACCGGCCATCGTGCTGTCAGGTCTCTACGGCCTGCTCGACATGCTGGGGGCTGCAAGCGGCGGAATCGGTATCGGCGCCCTCGTCATCGCCACGATCGCGGCCTTCGTGGTGGGCTATGCATCCATCGCATTCCTGCTGCGGTGGCTGGCGCGGCACTCGCTCTACATCTTCGTCGTCTACCGCATTGCATTGGGGCTGGTCGTCCTCACCCTCGCCGCCGGCGGCGCGATCTCCTGAGGAACCGGCGCGGCGGCGCTATCCTTCCTATTTGTGTTCGGAGCTCACCACGAAAGCACCTCAGCCAAGGCCAAGCGCAAAGCCGCGCAGGAGGCCAAGGAGAAGGAGCAGCGCCGCTTCGACATGATCGAGGCGCTGCGCCGGGCCAAGGAGGCCGCCGACGACCCCGCGGAGCAGGCGCGTCGCGACCGTGCACGGCGCCACAACGAGGTGTTGGAGCGGTGGCCGGCCAACTGGTAGGTCTGCTGTAAGGGACGCCGCTGCCGCGCGCGGTACCATGTCGCGCGAGTCACGCCGAATCCGGATCCCGCCGGGGCCCGGTCCGGGCGCCGCTTCCAGTGCGCCCGCCGCCCGGCAGCGCGATCAGATGGCACGAGGAGATTGAATGTTCGAGGTTGGGGACAAGGTCGTCTACCCGCACCACGGTGCCGGAACGGTGCTTGCCAAGGAGTTCCACGAGATCCGTGGCGAGCGCCACGAGTATCTGACGATTGAGATCCTGCAGCCGCCCATGACCGTCATGGTCCCGTGCGACAACGCCGAGACGGCGGGTCTGCGACCCGTCATCAATGAGCGCGCCGTGGGCGAAGTGCTGTCGGTGCTCGCCGCAGAGGGCAGCGAGATGCCCGCGCAGTGGAACCAGCGCTTCAAGCGCAATCAGGAGAAGCTGCGCAGCGGCGACATCCTCGAGCTGGCCGAGGTGGTGCGCAACCTGGAGCGGCGTCAGCAGGATGCCCGCCTCTCACCCGGCGAGATGCAGATGCTGGAGCGTGCCCGCCGCGTCCTCGTGAGCGAGCTCATGTTCGCGCGCAACATCGACGAGGAAGCCGCGAACCAGCTGATCGACGACGCCCTCAGTGGAAAGCTCGTCATCAAGCACAAGGCCGGTAGCAAGCGCGTGGCACCGAAGCCGCCGCCCAAGGCCGACCCGAAGGCGGCCGCCGCCGCGCGCGCCGCCGCGGCCCAGCAGTCGCGCTCGAGCATGCGCGCCACCGTGCGGCCCCCGCTGTCGTCCACCCCGGCATCCGTGGCGGCACTTGCCAAGGCCGCCATTGACAAGGCGGCGGAGGCGAAGGACGCCGCCGCCCAGGCGCCGGCCAAGGCGGCCACGAAGACCACGGCAAAGCCGGCGGCCAAGAAGGCTGCTGCCAAGCCCGCGGCCAAGGCGGCGCCGAAGAAGGCTGCTGCGGCCAAGCCTGCAGCGAAGGCGGCGCCGAAGGCTGCGGCGAAGCCCGCGGCCAAGGCGGCGCCCAAGAAGGCTGCTGCGAAGCCTGCGGCCAAGCCCGCAACGAAGGCTACTGCCAAGCCCGCGGCCAAGGCGGCGCCCAAGAAGGCTGCTGCGAAGCCTGCGGCCAAGCCCGCAACGAAGGCTGCTGCCAAGCCCGCGGCCAAGGCGGCGCCCAAGCCTGCGGCGAAGAAGGCAGCACCGAAGAAGAAGTAGGTACCCCGCCTGCATCAGGGCAGCCGGGGTACCACGCTGGTCGAGCATCGTCCGCAAACGCGCGCCGCGCGCGTTCCGGTGATCAGGCGCTCGCCAGCAACCCCACGAGGTTCAGCACCAGGGCCACCGCGAACAGCGCGGCCACGAGGGCCCATCGGCGCCACGCGGGATT
>JBIIQA010000034.1:0-12149 GCA_044342355.1 Miltoncostaeaceae bacterium
AGCCGTTGACCCGTTGGCCGGGGTGGTGGGTTCGCGCCGCGGCTCTTGGCGGGGCGGCCGTACTGGTGGCCACAGGTCTGGCAGCGTGCGGCGATCCGGCCCCGCCTGAGTCAGTGATCAGCTTCACGCGGTATGCAGGGAACGGTCAGGGGCACGTGTTCACCATGCGCCCGGATGGGTCCGGCATCCAGCGGGTCACCTCGTCCCCGGGCGTGCAGGCGCACAGCTCGCTGTCGCCGGATGGCACCCGGGTGGTGTACTCGCAGGTGAACCCGGGTGGCTCGTCGATCGAGGCGGTCGATCGCGCGGGCGGGCCGATCGCGGTGCTGAACACGGGCCGGAAGTGGAGCCTGGTACCCCACTGGGCTCCGGACGCATCGCGAATTGCCTTCACCAGCGACGCTGACGGCAATTACGAGATCTACACCATGGATCCCGATGGCGGTGACGTGCGCCAGCTGACGTTCACCGCCCCGCCGATCCAGCACGTGGGCCCCAAGTACTCACCCGACGGGTCGCAGCTGCTGTACGCGACCGACGAGGACGAGGAGGACCCCGCGAACCAGCAGGACATCTGGGTGATGCCCGCAGGGGGCGGTGCGGGTACGCGTCTCACGCGTGGAATCAATGATCGTGAGAGCCGTGGCTGGTCGCCTGACGGCAAGCGCATCGTCACGCAGACGGTGGAGGACGGCGTGGGGCAGCTGGTGGTGCTGAGCGCGGATGGCACGGGCCTCAGGCGCATCACCGACTTCCCGCCGGGCACGCCGAGGTTCGCACCCGGGGGCATCTTTCCGGTCATGAGCGGTGCCGTCACCCCCGCCTGGTCGCCCGGGGGCGACAGAATCGCCTTCGCGTCGAACCACGAGGGCAACTATGACGTCTACGTGATCGCCCCGGATGGCACCGGCCTGAGGCGCATCACGCGGTCGCCCGAGCCGGAGCTGTCTGTCAGCTGGGGCCCGTTGCAGTAGCCCCCTTGTCATCGGCCGGAATCCGGGGGGCCGGGTGATCCTGCTCCTAGGATGCGGGCATGGAACGACCCGACCTGGAGCAGCGCCGCGCTGAGCGGCGCGCTCGTACGAAGCGCCGCCGTCGCGCCGGCACCCTCGTCGCGGTGGTCGTCGTGGGGGCGGGAGCGGTCGCAGGCGGCGTGATGGTCGCCGGCGGGGGTTCGGGCGACGAGCAGCCACCCGCCGCAACCGTTCCGGCGTACCGGCAGCCCACTGCGGCGTCCCCGGCGCCGGAGCCCGTGTCCGTGACGACCGAGGCCGTGGCGGAGTCGCCCCAGCGCATACGTCCGCCCGTGCCCGGCCCCGCAAGGGTGATCACCGAGGGCCCCGCCAGCGCCGGGCGCAAGGTGGCGCTCACCATCGACGACGGCACGTGTGCCAGGTGCGTGGACCGGATACTCGACGTGGTCGAGGCGACCGGGGGCAAGGTCACCCTGTTCCCGAATGGCATGTACCGCAGCAGCTGGGAGCCCCAGGCGAAGCGCATACGGGATCTGGTGGCGAAGGGGCAGGTCACACTGGGCAACCACACCTACAGCCACGGGGTGTCCACGCAGATCGGGCCCACGGCCTTCGCCGCCGACCTCGAGCGCAACGAGGACTGGATCCAGAAGACCTTCAAGGTGACGGGGCGGCCGTGGTTCCGGCCGCCCTACGGCGATCACAACGCGTCGATCGACGCCGCCGCCGGACAGCGTGGCTACCGCAACGTGATCATGTGGTCGGGCACCGTGGCCGACTCGCAGCCGCGCAGCGAGGGCTACATCCTGGATGCCATTGACCACTGGGCGCGACCCGGGGCCATCATCCTGATGCACGCCAACTACCCCGCCACGGGCAGGGCGCTCCCGAAGATCTTCCGCGCGCTCGAGAAGCGGCGCCTCGAACCGGTGACGCTGGCCGAACTGCTGGGCGGGCGCTGACTACCCGGGCGGGAAGAGCACGCTGATCACCGCGCCGCCCCTCGGGGCGTTGCCGGCGGTCACCGTGGCCCCGTGCATCTGGGCCACCTGCTGCACGATCGCGAGCCCGAGGCCCGACCCGGGCTTTCCGCGCGCCTCAGCCGATCGGTAGAAGCGCTCGAACACGTGGGGGAGGTCCTCCTCGCTGAATCCCGGGCCGTGATCGCGCACCGTCAGCACGCCGCCCCGCAGTGTCACCTCGATGAGCTCGCCCGACGGGCTCCACTTCACGGCGTTGTCGAGCAGATTGGCCACCAGGCGGTTCAGGCGCTCGGGCACGCCGTCCACCACGAGGGGGGAGAGGTCCTCGAGCACGGTGACGCTCGGGTGCAGGCGGCGGACGCGCACGATGGCCGCCGCGGTGATCTCATCCAGCCGGACGTCCTGGGCTTCGTCAACCGGCACCACCGTCTCGCCCGCGTGGACGATGTCGGTGACCAGCGCCGCGAGTTCATCGGTCTGCTCCACCACGTCGCGCAGGAGCGCGTCGTGCTCCTCGGGGGGGAGCGCGGCGGTCTGCTGCAAGACCTCGATGTTCGCGCGCAGGGAGGCGAGAGGCGTACGGAGCTCATGCGAGGCGTCCGAGACGAGGCGTTGTTGCGCCTTGGCCGACGAGTCGAGCCGGTCGAGGGTGGAATTGAAGACGCGCGCCAGGCGGCCGATCTCGTCGTCGCCCGCCTCGGGGAGGCGACGCGACAGGTCGCCGGTATCCGCCACTGCCTCGGTCTGGGCCGTGAATGCCGTGATCGGCCGGAGCGCACGCCCGGAGGTGAACCAGCCAAGCGCGGCCCCGACCACGATCCCCGCGCCCGTGATGACGAGCAGGGTGATGCCGAGCCCGCGGAGTGCCTGCTGCACCTCATCAACAGGGCGTGCAAGCTCGACGGCCACACCCTGCGCCACCGGGGCGGTGATCCCGCGAAGCGGCACGCCCCGCACCTCGGCATCCCAGAAGTAGGCGGGGGCAGTACCTGCCGCGACGGCGCGATCGCGAGCGGTGACCGGCAGTTGCACGCCGCCGAGCGCGGACCGTCGCGTGCGTCCGGCACCCGGCCGGATGTCCGGCGTGGCCGGGGTGACGACCTGGGAGTACACCTGCGGACCGCCGAAGCGGTCGCCTCGCCTGAACTGCCCGGGCGGTGGCAGGGCGCTCGGTCCCTCGCGCACGACGCGTACGGCCTGCTCGCGAAGTGAGTCATCGACGTTGCCCTGCAACTGGGCCCGTACTGCGAAGTAGGCGATGAGGGACGCGGCGGCCACGGCGATGGCGACGGCCAGCCCGGCCCCGAGCGCCAGTCGGTGACGGATGCTCACTGCCCGCGCAGCACGTAGCCGACCCCACGCACGGTGTGGATGAGGCGGGTTCCGCCATCCTCCTCAAGCTTCCTGCGCAGGTATCCCACGTACACACCGAGTGAGTTGGATGCAGGACCGAAGTCGTAGCCCCACACACGCTCGTGGATGACCGACCGCGTCAGCACCACGCGGGGATTACGCATGAGCAGCTCGAGCAGCTGGAACTCCGTGCGGGTGAGTGAGATCGTGCGCCCCGCCCGGTCAGCGGAGTGCGCGGCGAGGTCGAGGGTGAGGTCGTCGAAGCGCAGCACGGTGGAATCGTCGCCATTCGTGGCTGAGCTGCGGCGAAGCAGCGCCCGCAGGCGGGCGAGCAGTTCCTGCAGCGCGAATGGTTTCACCATGTAGTCGTCCGCGCCGGCATCGAGGCCGGCCACCCGGTCGCCCACGGCATCGCGGGCGGTGAGCATCAGGACGGGGGTCCGGTCGCCGGCGGCGCGAAGGCGCGTGCACACCTCGATCCCATCCACGCCGGGCATGAGGACATCGAGGATGACGGCATCGGGGGCGCGTTCGGCGAGGAGGGCCAGTGCCTCGGCACCACCTGCCGCAAGCTCCACCTCGTAGCCCGCCAGGATGAGCGCCCGGCGCACAGCGGCACGGACCGCATCCTCATCGTCGACGACCAGGATCCTCACGTCATGAGTGTGCCGAACAGGCCGTGCCGGGGCCGGGCACCACCGCTGTGCGGCCGCGGGGCGTGACCTGCCGCCCCGCGGCTCGGGCGTGCGCTCACGGTCCGTTCATCCCGTGGCCGCCGGGGCCATGGTGTCCAGGGCCGCCGCGGTGCATTCCCTTCCCGCCCCCGCCATCGACGATCCTGGTGGCCATCGCCGCGGCCTGTGCGTCCGTGAGGTCCGCGCCGCGATCCGAGGCGTTGATGGCACCGGTCACCGTGCGGATGAGGGCGTCGCGGCTCACGCCCTTGCCCGCCGCGATCTGCGCGAGGGTCGCGCCCTTCTCCCGGGCATCGTGCAGCTGCTGCCCGGTCATACCAAGCTTCTTGGCCACGGCGTCCCTCGCCTCGTGCATTCCGCCGCCCTTGAGGCGGTGCCCGTCAGGCCCTCCGCGTGCGCCGAATCCCCGGAGGGGGGCACTCTCGGCCCGCTTCAGCATCTCGTCAGCCTGTGCCCGGGTGATGCGCCCCGACGCCACGCCTTCGTTGAGGCGCTGCGCGAGAACGTCCTTGAACGCGGCCTTGACGTCCGCGGAACTGACCTGCCCGCCGGTCTGCTTCGACAGCGCCCCCGCGAGATCGGCCGCCCGGTCGTCCCCGCCGCTCGTCGCGGCGAATGCCCCGGCGAGTCCGCCACCGAGCAGTACTCCCGCCGCGGCGAGTCCCGCGATTCGCGTGTTCCTGGTCTTCACGGCAATCCTCCATTGGTCTCGGGGTGATCGGTCGTCATCCTGAGCCCTCCGCGTGAGCGGGGAACAAGACCACCCGAAGACCTTCGTAAGAATCGCCGTCGCGGGAGAACCTCCCCGCATGAGCGATGACCGGTTTCCGTCCTCATGGGCGCGTTGTCGGGGAGCGCCCCGGGGGGTCAGCCCTCGAGACGCGCCCGGAGCCCCACCAGGGCCTCACGCAGGCGGCCGGCGAGCCGCTCCTCCATGTGGAGCGACGGGTTCTCGTGGGGAGCCATCACGGAGAGGGTGGCCCGCGGTCTGTGAGCGGCCTCTTCGGGAGCCCGCCCGTCACGAGAAGGCCGAGCACCCCGACGATGAAGACGATGGCCAGCGCGCCGCGGAGCGACGTGAGCTTCGCCTCGGAGTAGGAGTCGACGACGGCATCCACCTCATCGGGTGGGAGGCCGGCTGCCTCGGTTGCCGACTGCACCTCGCTCGCGGGTACGACCTGCACGCCATCGGACACCGCCTGATTGGCGGCCTCCTGCAGTTGCGTGGTGACCGCGGGCTGGTCGGCGAGGTTGCTCGTGAAGGTCGTGGCGAGTCCGATGAACAGCACGGTGCCGGCCAGGGCCACGCCGAGTGAGGACCCGAGATTCTGTGCTGTGCCCTGCAGCCCGCCGACCTCGCTGCTGCGGGTGTCATCTGCGGCCGACAGGTTGATGTTGCCGAGCTGCGATATGGCGAGCCCGAGACCGATGCCGATGATCGCCATGGCGACCGCGAACAGGGTTCCCCGCGCGTCGGGCGTGATTGCGCCGATCAGCAGCAGCACGCCCGCGGTCGCCGTACCGAGCCCGAGTTGCACGAGGAGGCGGGGCGAGAACCGCGTGCCAAGACGTGAGCCCACCAGGGCCATCACGAAGATGGCGACCGACATCGGGAGGATGCGCACTCCCGACTCGAATGCGTCGAGTCCGAGGACCGTCTGCAGATAGAGGGGCAGGATGAAGAAGGTGCCGGCGATGGTGAAGTAGAGGACCAGCATTGACCCGAGCCCGGCACGAAGGCTCCGGATCTCGAGCAGGTCGGTGCCGATGAGGGGGGAGCGTCCTGCCCGCACCACGTGCCGCTCCCACGCGAAGAAGAGGCGGGCGACGACAAGGCCCACGAGCACGATTGGGATCACCGGCGAGAAGCCGAATACCTCGAAAGGCGGGTTGATCGGCCGCACGAGACCCCAGGTGTTGGCGGTGACGAGCGCGAGCACGACCAGGCCCATTGCGAGGGCGGAGAGGGCCACACCGAGGAAGTCGAAGCGTCCGGTGATGGCCTTGCGTGCCCCGTCCCTCACCTTCGACGTGAGCGGCAGGATGATCGCGAGGATGATGATCGTCTCGGCGGCAAATACCCATCGCCACGAGAACTCCGTCGTGACCCAGCCGCCGATGAGCGGTCCGGCGGCCGCCGCCGCACCGGCGATTCCCCCGAGGATCCCGTAGGCGATCGCCCTGTCCCGGCCTTCGTAGTTGACCGCTGCGAGCGCGGCGATGGCGGGAATCACGAGGACGGCGCCCAGGCCCTCGATCACGGACCAGCCCAGGAAGAGCACGGCGAAGTCGGGCGCGAGCGCGGTGGTCAGTGATCCCACTGCGTAGATGCAGTTGCCGAGAATGAACGTGCGACGCCGCCCAAGGCGATCGCCGATGCCTGCTCCGGCCAGCATGAAGGCTGCCATGGTCAGCGTGAAGGTGGCGATCGCCAGCTGCATCATGCTGACGGTCGTGCCGAGGTCGGCGACGACGGTGGTGATCGACACATTCATGACGGTGCCGTCGAGCACCATCACGAACTGTGCGAGGCCCAGGACGAGGATCGGCAACCACTTGCGCACCCGGGAAGCCTACCCGCGCCCGACCCGCCCAGACGACGGGGATTCTCTAGCGGGCGACGGGGAATGCGCGGCCGCGCATGCGGCGCTCGCGCACGCGCACGAGCGCCGGGCGCGCGGCGAGTGCCGTGGCCCCGAGGGCGAGCGCCACGATGGCGTACGCGCCACGCGATCCCAGCAGGTCCGCGGCGAATCCGCCGGCTGCGGCGCCCACCGCAAGCCCTGCCATCACGAGGGTGCGCCCCGCGACGCCGGCGAGAGCCTGCATGGACGTGGGGACGCGGCGCGCCCGTGCGCCCATCAGCGTCGCGGCGCAGATGGCGTTCGCGAGCATCAGCGGGGCGTACGCGAGCGCAGTACCCATCACGCCGGGCACGAATGCCATCGCGAGGGCGGGCACCATGTAGGCCGCGCAGGCGAAGACGATGATCGTCTCGTCGGCGTGCCGGCGGTCAAGCCGGGTGATGATGGGGGTGGCCAGCATCATGCATGCGACCCCGGCGCCGAGCACGGCCGCGAGCGCTGCCCCGGAGATCCCGAGGTCATTACGGAGGTGCGGCACCGCAAGGCTGATGGCGGCGCCTGATGCGACGCTCCATGCGACACCGGTCACGGTGAGCACACGCAGATCGCGCGACAGGAAGAGGAAGGCCAGGCCGCGGCGCATGCTGGGCCGCGGGCCGCGCTCGACCCGCTGGTCGAGGCGCACCGATGCGCTCATGGCGGCGATACCCGCGATTGCCAGCGCCCCGGCGACCATCGCCATGGCGATTCCGGCTCCGAGGGCAAGCGCGAGGCCGGCGATCGCGGGCCCCCCGAAGTACCCGAGGTTGAAGGCCTGCGCGAGGGTGGCCTGCGCGGGCATTGCCTCGTCGCGGGACGTGATCTGCGCGACGGCGCCGAACATCGCGGCGTCGACGAACACGCGCACCGACCCGATGAGGAAGGCGGCGAGGTAGAGCCACGGCACTGCGAGTTCTCCCGTCCCCATGGCCACGGCCAGACCCACGGCGATCGCGGTGCCGATGGCCAGCGCGATGCCGAGGAGCGGGCGTCGCGACAGCCGGTCGCCGGCCAGCCCAGCCGGTGCTGCAAGGAGCAGGAATGGGACGAAGGTGATCGCGAAGCCGATGGCGGCCTGCGATGCCGACCCGCCCTGCTCGAGGATCAGCCACGGCACGATCACCGTGAGCATTCCCTGGGCGAGGGCATGAGCTGCCTGTGTGATCAGGATCGCCCGCCCATCACGGGAGCGCAGAAGTGGGTTCCTGGAGTTCGCGGGCATGTGGAAAGACCGTAGGCCGGTTCCCATTTTCCGTCAATTTGACACGTATCGCACAAGCTCTTGTGACGCGTCGGGGACGGATCGTCCGGATTCACGCCGAAAGCTCAGTGGTAATGGGGTAAACATGTTTGCAACGTGACGCACTAAGTGTCACGAGCGCTTGTGACACCATTCGTGAAAATGATGTGAGATTGTGTTGCGATCAGGTGTTGGAGGGCTTTCGTGGGGCCCGTGGGGCTCCGGCCACAGCCCCCGACACTGCCGCGCCAACGGCATCCGATGACGTCGAACCGGGGGCTGCGGCGTCGCTCGCGATGACCACCCGGCATGGGGCATGGCGGAGCACGTAGTCGACGGTGTGCCCGAAGATGCGATCGCCCACGCGCCTCCGGCGCGCGACGCCCATCATGATGACCTCCGCATTCATCGCCCGCGCCTCGTCCACGATCGCACGCCCCGCGAGGCGGCCGTGCACGACAGTGGTCACCACGGTTGCGCCGTACTCCTCGGCGATCGCCTTGGCATGGGCAAGGAGCTGCTCGGCGCCGCGCTCCTCGCGTGGCATCTCGGCCTCGAGGGGAAGCTCGACCGGCACCTCGACGACCGTGATCGCATGGATGCTCACGTCGCGGTCGGCCGCCAGCTTGCCCGCCGTGGCCATCATCTCCTCGGACGACTCCGTGGCCACGACCGGCACGAGGATCTTGGTGTAGGCGACGTCCACCTCGAGGGTGAGTTCGCGGCGCTCAAGCGTCGACGTCTGGGTCCACGGCACGCCGATGTGCCGGCGGTAGATGAGGTACATGAGCAGCCCGAAGGCCATCCATGCGATGCCCACCCACCGGGCATCGGGGCGGAGCACCAGCACGGCGATGAGCGCCCCGCCGGTCCCCATGAGCCCGAACACGGCGAAGAGGGGAATGCTCCTTCCGCGAATGGAGATGTTGGGTCGTCCACCGTAGGGGCGCCTCATCTCGGGCCGCTTCCACCGCAGCCACATGATGGCGAGGTGGGCGATGCTGAACGACAGCATCGCGCCGAACGCGTAGAGGTTCGACAGGAAGTCCGCCTGTCCCGGGATCATCACGAGGGCGGCGATCGCGCAGAAGATGACGATCGCCCACGCGGGCGTGTTGAAGCGGGGGTGAAGGCGCCTGAGTCCCGACGGCAGCTGTCGGTGGTACCCCATGGCGTAGGTCAGCCGCGAGACGCCGATCACGCCGGCATTGGTGGCGATGATGAGGATCGTCGCCGCGAGGATGCCCACGAAGCCGCGGATGATGTCCATGGGCACGCCCGAGAAGCCGAACTGGTCGACGATCCCGAGGATCGGGTCGCCCGCGTACGTGGTGCCGAGCTCCGTCTCGTACTCGCCGTTCGGCATCAGCTTGACCGGGAGCGCCGACAGGGCCACGACCGGGATGAGGGCGTACATCACGAGGACGGTGATGACGGTGGCGCGGATGGACGCCGGGATGGTCCGCTCGGGGACCTGCGCCTCCTCGGCCATGTTCGAGATGGTCTCGATGCCGGTATAGGCGATCATCGCGAGCGTCACACCGATGACCACGTTGGTCCACGTCGGTGCGACGCCCCACACGATGTTGTCCCAGATCGTGGTGGGGGAGAAGAGCACGACCAGGCCGACGAGCACCAGGAGGATCTGGGTGCCGAGGTCGAGCAGGGCGAGCCCGATGTTGAGCTTCGCCGCCTCCTTGATGCCAACGATGTTGAGCAGCGCGATGAGGCCGACCACGCCGATGCCCACGATCACGTCCCAGGGGTTCGACTTGAGCGGCTCCCAGAACACACCGAGGTAGTGCGGCACGAAGAACGCCGAGATGGCGATCGTGATGATGTAGTTGAGCATCTGGGCCCATGCGGCCCCGAAGGCTGCGCCCTCGTTGAATGCCTGCCGGGCGAACGACGATGAGCCCCCGGCCTCGGGGAACATCGCGGTTCCCTCGGTGTAGGTGATCGCCGTCGCCGCGAAGATGAGGCCCGCGAAGAGGAACACCAATGGGGTGAGCCCGAGGGCGTACGCCGCCACGAGGCCCAGCGCGTAGTAGATCGATGAGCCGACATTGCCGTAGGCAGTGGCCCACAGGCCGGGAACGCCCACAACGCGCTCCATCCGCTCACGCCTGCGGCGCCGGATGGCCACTTGCTAGGTCCGCCTCATACGACGCGGAATCGTACCCCCGTGCAGGTACCATCGCTGCACTCCGTCCCATGCGGGGATGGACCGGACCGGGGGTGCCGTGACGTGGGCCTGATCGATGGCGTGGACGTCGTTTTCTATGGGGTGTGCAACATGGAGCGCTCGGTTGCCTTCTACGAGGGTGTCCTCGGCCTCGAGCTGAGCCAGCGCGCGGGCAACGACTGGGCCCAGTTCAGCGTGGGTGGCGCGGAGATCGGGCTGTTCGGTGAGCTCGCCACCGCTCCGCACCAAGGTGGGGCCACGATCACCTTCCGCGTAAGTGACATCAGGGCCGTCGAGGCCGCGCTCGAGGCCGCGGGCGGCAGCAGGGATCCCATCGAGGACATGGGCGGCGCGCTGTCAATGGAATTCACGGACCCTGACGGAAACCGTCTGGTCGCCGTCGAGATCCAGGGCTAGCCGCCGGACTCCACGCGCCGGGCCGCGATCGCCTCGGCGAACGCTGCCGGGTCCTCCACCGCGACGAGGACCCTCTGCGTCTCCCATGCGGCCGGCGCGTGCACCGTGATCTTGCCGTCGACCTCGATGAGGGCGCCCTCACCCGGCACGGGCACGAACGCCACCATGCCCTTGGCGATACGGACGCCGAGACCGCCGTACCACGGCCAGCGGTGGAACGACACCCGGGTGATGCGGGAGATGGGGATCTCGGCGTGACCGACCCAGCCCATCTTCACGTTCACGTGGTCGTCAGTGACCTCTGCGATGTCGCTCCGCTTGCGGGTCATCGAGAGGATGCGCGCCCAGCGCGCCGTGCGGAGCGGAAAGATCACGGGACGACGATTGTACGCGCCGTCGTGCCGAGCCCCCGGGACGACGACATGAGCACCCGCACCTGATACCTGCCCGGCGCGGTCCGCGCGGGGATGCGCAGCCGCACGATGCGCGAACCCGCCGCCCCGGCTCCGGAACGGGACGCCAGCATCCGGAACGCGGAGGCGCGCGCCGGTCCGGGGACACGCCGCCGGAGCTCCACGCGCCATGAGGCTGCGACCGGCAGGCGGAACGATGCGCGCACGAAGGGTCGCGCCACGGATGTCCGGATGATCTGCGGCCGTGGGGCGGCCGATGGCGTGCCGCGGCTGCCAGGTGCCCGGGTCACGTCAACCGTGGCGCGGGAGACGGCGCCGAGCCCGCTCCGCGCCTCCACCGTCACGGTCGCCGTCCCGATTGGCGCCGTGAACGACACCGCGTAGCCCCCGTCGTCGCTGATCCGTGCGATGCGTCGTCCCACGAGCACGGCCGTCACACCGGCGTCATCCGATGCGTTCCCCGCGACCGTCACCCGCCTGCCGTTGGTGGTGGCGCGGGCCGTGAGCGCCGGGCCGCCACCAATGGCAGGTGCGGGTAGCCCGATCTCGGTCATGAAGACATCGGCGAGCCCATTCGTGTCGGTGACGACCGGTGACTCCGCGCCCACCCCGTTGTCGGTGTAGGTGAATGCCGCAAGGGCACCGGTGCCGGAGAGCGCAGGTCGCGTGCTGGGCTGCGATGGCGGAGTGCCGTCGGGGCGGCGTGACGCGCGGTACGTGGCCCCCGTCGCCACGGTGACCACCGATACGTCACCGGCCGCGAGGGCGACGCGTGCGCCCGAGGTGCTGATGGCAGGTGCCCCCGTGATGTCTGCTGCGGATACGCGCTGCGTGCGCCCGGTATCGAAATCGCGCACGTAGGCATCCGGCCCCGCGGACAGGTCGCCGGGCACCAGTGCCGCCTGCGAGGAGAACACCACCCGGGACCCGTCACCCGAGATGGAGGGCAGGGAGGAGGGGCCATCATCTGCGCCACCCGTCGGGATGCTCGCCACCACGATGGTGCGCGACGCCGGGCGGGCCACGTAGACGTCGGCGTGCCCGTCAAAATCACCCGGGGCGAGCACCGCTGCCCGGGCGGTCCCCTCGAATGCCACCGACCGGCCATCGGCGCTGATGGACGGCGCGCCCGTGTCCGTGGGCGACTGTGCGCCCGCTGCCGTGCGGGACACCAGAAGCAGTGTGCGGGCGCGGAGGTCTGCCATGTAGATGTCGTCCACGCCGTTGTCATCGACCGCGACGAGTGGCTGCCTGCCGGAGGTGAA
>JBIIQA010000170.1:0-3172 GCA_044342355.1 Miltoncostaeaceae bacterium
TCCGGATGAGGACTCTGACGGTGAAGCGATGATGTGACGGGCGCGCGCGTGCGCCGAGGCACACTGCGCGCCATGGGGGCGGTGGGGGAGCGCACGATGTGGCCGTGGTCGCCCGCATGGTCAGCCCCGCCCTCATCGGGCTTGATACCGCCACCGTCGAGGTGGAGGTGGATCTGCGCCCCGGGCTCCCGGGTTTCAGCATCGTCGGGCTGCCCGATACCGCCGTGCAGGAAGCGCGCGAGCGCGTGCGGTCCGGGCTCGTCAATCAGGCTTTTGAGGTTCCCGCACAGCGCATCGTGGCCAACCTCGCACCCGCAGACCTGAGAAAGGCCGGCCCGCAGTACGACCTCCCGATCGCCCTCGCGGTCATCCAGGCGTCTGCGCAGGCGCGTCCGGGGGCACTCGCGGGCACGGGCGCGGTCGGCGAACTGGCCCTCGACGGCACGCTCCGCCCGGTCTCAGGTGCGCTCGTCATGGCGGAGCACGCCGCACGCCGCGGCTGGCGTGCGCTGGTCGTGCCGGCAGCCAACGCTCGCGAGGCGTCCATGGTTCCGGGTATACGGGTGCTCGGGGTTCACTCCCTGCGGCAGGCCGTGGACGTCCTCGAAGGGCGCTCACAGCCCGTCGGCATGGATGTCGATCCGCAGGGCCTGCTCGATTCCAGCGTTCCGGAGAGCGGGGGAGATCTCGCAGATGTGCGTGGTCAGGGCGATGCGCGCAGGGCGCTCGAGATCGCGGCGGCAGGGGGCCACTCGATCCTCATGCTCGGTCCACCCGGTGCGGGCAAGACCATGCTCGCCCGTCGCCTGCCGGGAATCCTCCCCCCGCTGCGGGTTGATGAGGCCATCGCCGTCACACGGGTGCATTCGGTTGCAGGCCTCCTGCCGCCGGGCGAGGCACTCGTCACCCGCCGTCCATTCCGCGCCCCGCACCACACCGTGTCGGCCGCAGGGCTCGTCGGCGGCGGCCGGGTTCCCCGACCAGGCGAGATGACCCTCGCGCACCTCGGGGTGCTGTTCCTCGACGAGGTCTGTGCATTTCCGGCCGCCGCGCTCGATGCCCTTCGGCAGCCGCTCGAGGAGGGCTGTATCGACATCACCCGGGCCTCGGGTTCGGCGCGCTTCCCGGCGGAGCCCTTGCTCGTGTGCGCGGGTAATCCATGCCCATGCGGGCATGCAGGTGACCCGGTACGGGCGTGCACGTGTGCGCCGGGGGCTGCAGAGGCATATCGGGCCCGCATCTCGGGGCCGATCGCCGACCGCATCGACCTGCGCATCGACCTGCCGCGTCTCGACCGCGATGAGATGCTGTCCGAGACCGCCGGGGGGGAGCCCAGCGCCGTGGTGCGGTCACGGGTGGAGCGCGCGCGGGGTGTCCAGCGGGAGCGCCAGCAGATCGTTCCGAATGCGCGGCTCGGGGCGTCCCGCGCGCGTGAGGCAGCCCGCATCGGGCGCGATGGCCGCATGCTGCTCGGGGCAGCCATCGATCGCCTGGGCCTCTCCGCGCGTGGATGCGACAGGGTCATTCGGGTGGCGCGCACCATCGCGGACCTCGATGCTTCGACCGACGTGGGCGCAGGCCATCTTGCAGAGGCCTTGCGCTACCGCAGCGCCGGATCCGTGCCGTGACGACACCCCTGGACGGTGACGGCGCGCTCGGGCTTGCGTGGATTGCCCATGTGCTTGGTCGCGACCTGCAGCGCGCGGCACGTGCGGCCGGAGGCCCCGCGGCCCTCTGGCGAGCCCCCGACCATCGTCTCGCCCGGTACCTGGGTGGCAGGGGCGATGCGGTGCCCAGGGCGATCACGGCCCGGACCGCGTTTCGGGGCGCCGCCGCCCGTGAGGCTCTCGAGCGACGGGGGATCGTGCACGTTGCGCTGGGTGACCCCTCCTTCCCACCGTCCCTGGCGGCCACGTTCGACCCACCATTCGGTCTGTTCGGCACGGGTGCGGTGGCTGAGACACTGGCCCGGCTGGTGGACTGGCCGGTGGTGGCGATTGTCGGGAGCCGACGCCCCACGGCGGTGGGGCGTCGGTTCGCGTCCGGTCTGGCAGCCGATCTCGTCGCCCGGGGCGCCGTGGTGGTGAGCGGGCTCGCCCGGGGAATCGACAGCGAGGCGCATCAGGGGGCACTTGGCGCGGGCGGGGTGACGGTCGCGGTGCTGGGGTCTGCCGTCGACATTGTGCACCCGCGGCGCAACGTGCAGCTGGCGAACGCGATCGGTGTGACCGGCGCGGTGCTCAGCGAGTACTGGCCCGGCACGGCTCCGGCTGCGTGGAGGTTCCCGGCCCGCAACAGGATCGTGGCCGGTCTCGCTGATGCCGTCGTCGTCGTGGAGGCGGCGGATCGGTCTGGTGCTCTCATCACGGCGGACTTTGCGCTGGAGCAGGGAACCCCGGTGCTCGCAGTGCCGGGGTGGCCGGGAGCCGAGATGTCGGAGGGCTGCAACGCACTCATCCGGTCCGGTGCCGCCCTCTGCGCGGGCGCAGATGATGTGGTGGCCGAAATCCCCCACGCCGGCTGGTGCGATGCGCCCGTGCCGGCCTCGGCCACCGGCCATGCTGCCGCGGTTCTGGCCGCTCTGGCACGCGAACCGCTTGGTGTCGACCGGCTCGTGCGCACATGCGCACTCCCGGTCGGGGATGTCGCCACCGCGCTCGCGGCACTGGAGATGGATGGCCGTGTGGTGCGGGAGCCCGGGGGGCTCTTCCGGGTGGTGGCCCGGTGGCGCTAGCGGCGGGCGGGGGTGGCGGCGTACCGGCCGATGATGCGCTCCGCGCTACTGGCCACTCTCGCGCGTGCATCATCGGGCGTGTGCAGCACGGCCTCACCGCCGTGCTTCGTGATCTCCTTCACCAGCCATTCCTCGCTGGCATAGGGGATCTCCGCGATGATCGATCCATCAGAGAAGCGTTCGGCCGATGGGTGCTCTTCCGCAAGCCATCTCGCGATGGTGGGGCTGCACCACACACGGGCGACGTTCGCGAGGGTCTCGGGCCGAGACGACGACCCCCACGGCTGGTACGGCATGGCCTCAACCTCGGATCGGCGTTCGAAGTGCTCATCGAGCGCCTTCGCGGCCCGGATGCGGTCGAGGCGGAAGGTGCGCTGCTCGCCGGCCTTTCGGCAGTGGGCCACCAGGTACCAGGCATCCCGCGAGTTCATGAGCATG
>JBIIQA010000171.1:0-3134 GCA_044342355.1 Miltoncostaeaceae bacterium
CGTTCGAGGCCGCACCCGGACCACATGATGCGGGCCACCTCCGTGCGCACGGAGACGCCATCCGCGGTGCCGACGCGGCGTGAGACGGGCTCCGCGCGCGGCCCGGGGGCCGCATCGCCCCTGCCGCTCGCCACGTCCGCAGCGGCGCGGCGGCCGAGGGCCGCGGCCTCGAGCAGTCCGTTCGACGCAAGGCGGTTGGCGCCGTGCAGGCCGGTGGAGGCGCACTCACCGACGGCCCACAGGCCGGGCACGGTGGTTCGCCCATCGAGGTCGGTGAGGATGCCGCCCATGGCGTAGTGCGCAGCGGGCGTCACCGGTACCGGGTCACGGGCGAGGTCGATACCGTGCCGCGCGCACAGGCTGGCGACCCCGGGGAAACGGGCGTGCACGCGTGCGGGGTCGAGGTGGGCGAGACTCATGACGACGTCACGTCCGGTCTCGCGTGCCCGCCGGAACACCGCCCGCGCCACCACATCGCGCGGGCCCAGGTCACCCATCGGGTGCACGCCGGTCATCACCGGGTCGCCATGGCAGTCGTAGAGCATTCCGCCCGCGCCGCGCACGGCCTCACTCACGAGCGCCAGCGGGTTGGGACCCACGGCAAGCGCGGTGGGGTGGAACTGCACCATCTCCATGTCGGCGAGGGCTGCGCCCGCGCGACGCGCCAACGCGGGTCCGTCGGCCGTGGCGCCAGGAGGATTGGTGGTGCGCGCGAAGAGGTGCCCGGACCCCCCGGTGGCGAGCACCACGCAATCGGCCGGCAGCACCGTGCCGCCGGCAAGCCTGACACCGGTCACCCCCGAATCGGTGGTGATGAGATCCTCCACGCGCGTGCCCTCGAGCACCGTGATGTGCTCATGCCCGCGCACCCGGGCGGCCAGGGCTTCGGCCACATGGCGTCCGGTGGCATCTCCGCCCGCGTGCACGACACGCGGAAGCGAGTGCGCGCCCTCGCGGGCCAGGGCCAGATCGCCACGGCTGCGATCGAATGCCACGCCGAGCGCGGCGAGGTCGGCCACCGTGGCGGGTGCATCCGCGCACACGACGCGCGCGGCGGAGGCGTCGGACAGCCCTGCGCCGGCGGCCAGGGTGTCGGCCACGTGTGCCCCCACGGTGTCCCCGGGGCCGACGGCCGCGGCGATACCACCCTGCGCCCACGATGTGCTGCCCTCGCCGAGGGCGGCCTTGGTGATGAGCAGCACGGCGCGATCGTCGGCGACGCGGAGGGCGGTGAACATGCCCGCGAGTCCGGATCCGACGATCACGACGGGGTGGAGGCTGGTGATTTTACGTCGAACTGACGTCATTTCACCCGAGATTTTACGTCAATCCGACGGGAGCACAAGGCCCCGCGGCGGGAAGGGGGCTACGAGAGGTCGGATCCCTCGACCCGCCGGGCACGGTCAATGGTGGCCTGAAGGCGATCCCAGGCGCGCTCCTCGGCGGTGAGGTAGTCCTGCGTGCTCGCGTAGACGCCCACGTTGCGGGACACCGCGAGGTAGTCGGAGACGGCCCGCTCACGCATGCGGTTGAGGGCCGTGGGGCTGACCGTTGTCTCTTCGGCGATCGCGCTCATGTCATCTCCTGGGGCGTAGCCCGTCTGGGTCGCATCAGTAAGCCAGAAGCTTGACAGCGATGCAAGGGGAACTGTCAAGGTTTGCCTCGGCTTATCCCTTCGGTGCCTCCGGTGTCGCCCCCTGCTCCCCGTCGCCTCCATCCCCCTTCGGGCGGTTGCGACGGCACCGTTCGGAGCAGTACCGCACCTCGCCCCAGTTCTCGGCCCACTTGCGGCGCCAGGCGAACTGCCGTCCGCATGTCGCGCAGGGCTTCTCGGGAAGGTCACCCTTGCGCCGCATTCGCCCCATGCGGTCAGCCCACCATGTCCGCGGCGCGGCGGCGGGGAGCCGCAAGCAATTCACGCGAGATGTCGTCGCGGTCCCACAGGGCGACGTCGTTGGTGGATGCGAGGGCGCATGCGGCCGCCGTGAAGGTCGCATTGGTCACCACCATGGCGCGCTCCGCGCCGTAGTGCAGGCGGGCCGCGGCCACCTGCTGGACGGCAGCCACGCCGACGGGGCGCGCCTGCCGCTTCGCCTGCACCACGAACTCCGCGTCGTCACGCCGGAGGATGAGGTCGGCGCCGAAGTCGCCGGTCACGCGGGTGTGGCGCACGTGCCACCCCGCCGAGCGGAACAGCGCGGCGAGCCAGTCCTCGAACTCCTCGCCCGTCATGTCGTCCGCCGCGCTGAGGCCCCTCCGGCGAATCATGCCCTCGCGGCTCCGGCGGGCCCAGCTGCCCATTGCGAGGACGAGGGTGACGCCCGCGCCCACCGCCACCGCTGCGACAGGGGGCGCGACGAGGGCGATGACGAGCACGAGTACGCACCCGGCAATGAGCCAGGTGACGATTTCCATGCCGATCCAGCGGGCCATGCGTTGCACGTTCGGATGTTCGCCCGCGCGGCTACTGTTCCCCCTCATGCAGGTGACGCAGATCAGCGAGGGCCTGTGGCGCTGGGCACTGTCACAAGGGGGGGTCGAGCATGCATCCGCCTATCTCGAGCATGGGGACGAGATGCTTCTGATCGATCCGGTACTCCCCCCGCAGGGTGACGACCGCGAGCTGTTCGGCAGAGCCATCGCCCGGGACCTCGCGCGCCTCGGTGGTCCGGTGCACGTGATGAGCACCCGCGCAGGCGACGCACGGAACTCCGATGAGCTGATTGCGATGACCGGTGGTACCCGCTGGGTGCCCGGCGATGATCCGCCTCGCGGCGCGGAGGTGCTTGAGACCGGTGTACCCGGCGAGGTGGCCATCTGGTCTGCCGCGCACGGCGCCCTCATGCCGGGCCGCGCCATCACCTTCGATGCGGGCACCGCGGTCGCGGGCCCGGGCGCCGACATCGCGCCCCTGCTCGCCCTTCCGGCCCGCGCGGTCATCCCCTCGGTCGGTCCGATGCGTGACACGGGTGTCGCCGGATGATGCCCGTCGGATCCCCGCTGCTCGCGGAGATGGCCGCGCTCGCTGCCGCGCACGGCGACGCCCTCCGGGCTCCCGTGCGCGCGTTCGACATCGGCGGGCGACCCTTCGATCCGGATGCGAAACCCGAACTCATGGGCGTGGTCAACCTGTC
>JBIIQA010000172.1:0-3131 GCA_044342355.1 Miltoncostaeaceae bacterium
GGTCACTTGCGGGGACCGTCCTCCGGGCCATCCGGTGGCAGCGTGGCCGGGCGCGATGACCACAGGAGCCCCACCCCCACGAGCGCGAAGGCGCCGAGGGCGATGCCGATCACGCCGGGCCACACGGGTCCGCCGCCTTCCGCACCGGTGCCCGCAGCCACGGGCTCGGCTCCCACGGTGACCGCTGCCGCCGGCCCTGGCTGGTCGGGCCCGGTCTCGGGAGCAACCGAATCACCGGTCTCCGGCGGGCCCGTCCACTTCTTGACCTTCCCGTTGGTCGTGCCCTGCGTGCTGGGCCACACGGTGACGCCCTCCTCGAAGGGCGTGCCGAGCACCGTGAAATCCGCGTAGCGGTCGGGTGGGATGCTGCCGCCGGTCCACTGCGCCCCCCGGATGCGCCCATCGGGCTGGCGCAGCACCCGCGTCGTCCACCCCGGCGCATCCGCGATGGCGTAGACGGCGACCTGCGAGGGGAACTCGACCGTCACGGAGTCGGTGGTGAGCCCGCCCTCGGAGGGGACACGGATGGTGAACTCGGTTGACTCGCGCAGCACGGCCTGATCGGGCAGCACCGAGATGTGCGCCGCCGCAATCGGCGCCGCGGCCGCACAGGCGAGCGCCGTCAGGGCGACCCGGGTGAACCTCATGCGGCCGCCACCGCGTCCTCCGCCCGCAGGATCTCCCGCATGGCGGCGCGCCCCACCGCGAGCTGCTCCTCCGTGGGCTCGCGGGTGACGAAGTTGGCCTGGATGGCGTGCCCGGCGCCGTGCACGGCGCGCGAGAGCGGGTGCCGTGGGTTTCGCTCGGAGAATGAGAAGGCCTCCACGGCGACGCCGATCCCGAGTGCCACCGCGCCCATGCGCGCGAGCAGTCGTGAGCGACGGCTGGGCATGCGCCGGGCCACGAGGTTGCCGACGGCCGTGCTGACCATGAGCGGCAGCACGAGGTTGCTGCCGCAGCGGTCGTGCTCCTTCGGGTCCGAGGCGTTGCCGTCGATGCCGTCGGCCCCCGCCCGCTCGTAGGCGGCGATGCTCTTGTGCTCCACGGCGTGCCACTGCGACGCGTCGGATCCGCGCAGGGCGATGAGCGCAGGTGCAATGCCCAGCGCGGCCGCAATCGCCTCCTGCGCCACGCCCGAGTGGACGATGCGACGCGAGAGCGCCGTCGCGGCCATTGATCCGGCCATGAGTGGCCCGAGCGGACCGTCCTCCATCGCGAGGCGGGCCTCGGGAAGGCCCTTCCGGGCGGCAGGAACGACCATGAGCATCTCGGCCATGCGCACGATGCCCCGGGTAAGCGGCAGGCGTTCAAGGACACCCCCGGAGATGCGCGGCCGCGGGCCGGATGCCACGATCATCTCGCCGGCATCATCCACGACGGCGGCAGCCCAGTGGTGGGGACCGTGCACCAGCAATCCATTGGCGAGCGCCATGCCGCCGAGGCGAAGGCGCGGAGAGTCCGTGGCCATCAGGAATCCACGGTATCAGCGGCGCGTCGCGCCTCTGTGCGCTGCTCCTGCGCCAGCCTGTCCCCCTGCCCTGACATGTCGGTGAACGACATGAGGTCGGCGATGCCCGCGTGCCCCGCATCGTCGCGGATGCACTGCAGCATGTCCTGCGCCACGCGGCGGTAGGCCGCGTGACCCTGGGGCTGGCTGCGGAGTTCGATGAGGTGCATGGCCTCGCGCGCGTTCATGCGCATCGTGAACCTGATGCGGTGGGCCATGGTCACGGCGTAGGGCGCCTCATCGGGCACGACGGCGAGGACGTCGCGCCACAGCTCCGCTGACGCCTGCTGCACACGCGCGAACTCGTCGGCCAGCCCCGCCGCCGCGACGTCGGGTGACGGCTCGAAGCCGAGCAGGGCGCCGAGCGGCTGCGCCTCGAGTGTGAGGATGCGGTGGCGCTGCAGGTCGCGGTACGCGCCGTAGTCGCACGTGATCTCGAACAGATAGGAGGTGGCCTCGAGCGCGCGCCCCGGTCGCTCCCGCCGGTCGGCACGCCCCGCCGCCCACGCGGCAAGGGCGTCGCGGCGCTCTCCGGCCGGCATCGATGCCACCCGTGCGCGCACCTCGTCCATCGGCAGCCCCGACGCGGGCCACAGGGCATGCGCGAGCACGCGTGCCTCGCCATCGGGATCGTGGTCGAGCAGGCGCACCCCGGGGACAGACCCCGGGGAGGGTCTGTCCCCGGGGAGGGTCCGTCCCCCCCCGGGGTCTGTCCCCGTGAGGGCGGTGGCCATCTGCGCTGCCCGCTCGTCCACGCCGCGGCGGTAGGCGCCCATGCGCTCACCGCGGTCGGGCCGGTCCACGCGGGTGAGGAAGTCGGGGATCACCTCGCGCAGCGCCGCGAGCACCTGGTCTCCCACCTCGCGTGCCTCGGCAAGCGGGTGGGCGCGCATGCGGATGATGAGTGCCTCCCATGCCTGGCCCGACGCGTACACACCGAGGTTCGCCGTGGTGGCGGCCGGCAGCAACCCACGCACGGCATCGAGTGCGCGCGCGCGCAGCGCGCGCCGCAGCGCCGCGTCATCGGTGTCCGAGCCGTCCATCTCCACGAGGTGGGCCAGCACCGCCTCATTCAGCCGTGCGTACGTGGCGAAGGCATCATCGAGCACGCGCTCGTACCGGTCGAGCAGGTCGGGGTGCGCGGCAATGCCCGCGGGGCGCACGTACTTCCACCTTCCCCCGGGGCGGTCGGTGTAGGGCACGTAGCGGGTTGACTGCTCGAGGTACGAGGCCAGTCGCCCCCACTCGATGACCTTCGTGAGCACATTGCTCACGCCTTCGATCGCCACGTGCGCACCGCCGAGTTGCGCCACGGAGTCGTCGCCGTAGTCGGCGAGCACGCGCTGGAAGAATTCCCGTGCCCGCTCCGAGCCCACCTCGGGTCCCGGCGCCGGGGCGGGGTCATCACCGGAGGGCGCCGAACCCATGTCCGGCAGGAACTCCTCGAGCAGGATGCGGCGCACCGAGTTGGCGCTGCGCGAATACCGCGCGAACAGGGCGCCCTTCACGGCCTCGGGCAGGTTCGTGAGCGCGAACACCGGCCCCACGGGGTCAGTGACGTAGTGCGCAACGCGCGCGCGGTCCTCCGGGCTCAGATCCTCCCCCGGGGTCACGGGGTCAGGCG
>JBIIQA010000173.1:0-3099 GCA_044342355.1 Miltoncostaeaceae bacterium
ACCGCAACATGACCCTGGCCGTCGAGGAGTTCGTGCACGCCGGCCTGCCGCTCGATGCCGCCGCCCTCCTCCTGGTCGAGGTGGATGGCACGCCGGCCGACGTGGAGATGGCCACGGCCGTGGTGGAGGAGGTGGCGGCTGCGCATGACGTGCGCACCGTGCGCGTGGCCGGCGACGAGGACGAGCGCGCGCTGCTGTGGAAGGCGCGCAAGAGCGCGTTCGGCGCCGTGGCCCGCGTGAAGCCCTCGTACTACCTGCACGACTGCGTCGTGCCCCGCACGAAGCTGGTGGAGATCATGGAGGCCATCGGCGAGATCACCGAGCGCGAGCAGGTGATCTGCCTCAACGTGTTCCACGCGGGCGATGGCAACCTGCACCCCATCATCGCGCTCGATCGCAGCGACCCCGACGAGGTGGAGCGCGCGATGCGCGCCGGGGACGCCATCATCCGCGCCTGCATCGCCGTGGGCGGAACCCTCTCCGGCGAACACGGCATCGGGGTGGAGAAGCGCGACTACATGCCGCTCGTGTTCGGCGAGCAGGACCTCGCGGCGCAGGCGTCCGTGCGCGCGGCGTTCGACCCCGACGGGCGCATGAACCCCCACAAGGTGCTTCCCATCGGAACCCGGTGCGGCGAGGTCGGTCTCGCCCTCTCGCAGGTACCCGAGGGCACGTGGATCTGACCCCCGCAACGCGCGCGGAGATGGCCGATGCGCTCGCCGCATCCTCGGCGGCCGGCAGGGTTGTCGATGTGATCGGTGGCGGCGTGCACTCACGACGGGGCCGGCCCTTCACGCCCGACGACGTGGTGCGCACCGCCGGGCTGTCGCGCGTGATCGACCACGTCCCCGACGACATGACCATCACTGTCGAGGGCGGCGTGCCCGCCACCGAGGTGCTGCGGCTCGCCGCTGAACATGGACAGGGATGGCCGCAGGCCCAGGTACGCCCCGGGGCGACGGTGGGCGGAATCCTCGCGGCAGCGGTCACCGACCGCCGCCGGCTGCGCGCGGGTCCGGTGCGTGACTCGCTGCTGGAGGTCGTGGTGGTCACCGGCGACGGGCGCATTGTCACCGGTGGCGGGCGCACCGTGAAGACGGTCACCGGATACGACCTCCCCCGCCTCATGACCGGATCGCTCGGCACCCTCGGGGTGATCGTGCAGGTCACCCTCAAGCTCTGGCCGCTGCCCATGGCGGAGCAGTGGTTCACCATGGATGGCGCTACCCCCGACATGCTCGAGGTGGCCGCGGAGATCCTGTCCGCCACATACCGGCCGGCAGCGGTGATCGTGTCGCCCGGGGCACTGCATGTGTGCCTGAGCGGCGTGCCGGGCGACGTCGTGGCGCCCCCCGGCATGGCCCCTGCGGCGGAGCCGGATGGCCCCGGCGGCGACATCGTGGAGATTGGTGTACCGCCCGCGGCCCTCGCCGACCTCTCGCGCCGCCTGCACGGGGATGGCCGGGAATTCGAGGCATGGATGGGCACGGGCATCTGCCGCGTGCAGGTGGCGACTGCGGCGGAGGTGGCGGCCGTGCGCGACCTCGCGGTGATGTTCGACGGCCACGCGCAGGTCATTGATGGCGACGCCGGCCTGCGCACCGATCCGTTCGGTCCCCCCCCGCCGGGGGCCCACATCATGCGGCGCATCCGGTCCGCATTCGACCCCGCCGGCGTCATGTGCCCCGGCCGCTTCGCGGCCCCGGATACGGTGCCGGCATGACCACGGGCACCGGGTGGACACCGGGCATCCCGGCTCCGGCCCCCGACGACCTCAACTCATGCGTGCAGTGCGGGCTGTGCCTGCCCGCGTGCCCCACGTTCCGCGTGACGGGACTCGAGACCGCCTCACCGCGCGGGCGCATTGCCGCCATGCGCGCGGTCCAGGCCGGCGACCTTCCGGTGGCGGGCGACTTCACCACCGTCACCGATGAATGCCTGGCGTGCCGTGCGTGCGAGGCCGCGTGCCCCAGCGGGGTTCCGTATGGGCGCCTGATCGAGGCGGCGCGTGTGCAGACCGAGGCCAACCGGCCGGCACCCGACCGGGCCGTGCGGCGCGTCGGCATCAATGGGGTGATGGGCCACCGCCGCCTCGTGCGCCTGATGGGGTGGGGCATCGCCATCTCCCAGGCGCTCCGCATCGATCGCCTGCTGCCCCACCGGCTCCGCATGGCGGCGCCGCGCGTGACGTTCGGCGGCCTGCGCATGCCACTGCCCGCGTCGAGCGGCGAGGGGCCCGTTGCCATGCTGCTCACCGGGTGCGTCATGGACATCGCGTTCCGCCCCGTGCACAAGGCGACCATCGACGCCCTGGTGCGCGCTGGCTACCGCGCCGTCGTGCCCCCGGGCGGTGGATGCTGCGGCGCCCTGGCCGCCCATGCCGGTGAGGTCGAGTCGGCGAGGGCACTCGCACGGCGGCGCATCGCCGAGCTCGAGGATGCCGAGGTGATCGTGGTGGACAGCGCGGGGTGCAGCGCCCACATGCGCACCTACGGGCATCTCCTGGCCGACGACCCGGAGTGGGCCGAGCGCGCCGGGCGCGTGGCAGCCACGGTGCGCGACGCCGTGGAGATCAACGCCCCTCCGGCACGCAGCATCAACGGGCGCGTCGCAGTGCACGACGCGTGCCATCACCTGCATGCCCAGGGGATCGGGCCGGAGATCCGCCGCACCCTGCGGGATGCGGGCGCCACGCCGGTCGACCTCGGCGACGGCGGACGCTGCTGCGGGGCGGGAGGCATCTACAACGTGCTCGAACCCGGGATGGCTGGGATCCTGGGCGAGCAGAAGGCACGGGCCATCATCGCCACCGGCGCCCCGGTGGTCGCCGTGGCGAACCCGGGCTGCGCCATCCAGATCCGCGCGCACCTCGACGCCCTGGGCAGCGACGTCTCCGTGCAGCACCCCCTCGAGATCACCGACTGACCCAGCGGGGGCCGCGGGCGCACCCCCGCCCCGGGTGTTTCCTGCGGTCGCGAATCGGAAGTGCGGGGCTCGGGGCTTCGCCCCGAGACCAGGCATCGTTTCGTCTTCCCTCCGGAAACACCCCGGGCGGGGGTGCGCCCGGCAGGCAAAAGATAAAGCCGTCGGCCTCACCCC
>JBIIQA010000174.1:0-3066 GCA_044342355.1 Miltoncostaeaceae bacterium
CGCCGACGTTACGGCGCGATGTGCCGCCCCCACGCCGGTGGTGCGATCGCGCACCGCCACGCGGGAGCCCAACGCCGCCGGAGTGCTGGTGTCATCCCCGCTGGCACCTCGCCTCTCCACCTTCACGCCCGGCTGACCACGCCCCACGGGGGTCCGCCCTCCGCAGGGCCCCACTGCCCCCGGCGAAAGCGCATGGCGTCGCGCTGCAGACGCGCGAACCGTTCCCTGTGCAGGGTGTTCGGCGCAAATGGATAGGCCTCGGCCATGCCCGTGGCAACCAGGCGAGCATTCACCATGACGTCGCCCACGTACACGTAGGCCAGCAGCCGGCCATAGGCATCACGTTGCTCCACGTCGGTCTCCAGCCGCACGGTGCGACCAGCCACGAGCTGACGGTTCATCGCCGCGGCGCGGACGGCGAACCGCTCCACCGGCTTGCGGGGATGGTGGAGCTCGGGCGTATCGATGCCCAGATAGCGAACCGTGCCCACACCCGCCACGGCAATGGTGTCGCCGTCGAGCACTGCCGTGACGCGGCCGGACCGAACAGATGCGTCGGGGGGCAAACCGCAGCCCACCATCGCGAGTGTGGCAATCATGGCTCCACATGCGACAATCCGCACTCCGGCGCCCCCCCGCCGCACCCCCCGCTCGGCTAACATCATCGGTGCACCGCAGTCGAAGGAGAGGCCGGTTGGGCCAGAGGGATGACGACAAGCTGGTGCGGCAGCTTTCGCTGGTCGCATTCCTGATGGCACAGCAGCGACCGGTGACGGCCGAGGAAATCCACGAAGCCGTGGAGGGCTACGGCGGGATGAGCGAGCAGGCCTTCCTGCGCCGCTTCTACTCCGACCGGTCCGAGCTTGAGGGCGTGGGTCTGAAACTCGCCGTGGAGCGGCCGAGTGACGACCCATTCCAGGGCGACCTCTACGCGATGCCACCCGAGAACTACTACCTGCCGCCCATCGAGTTCGATGAGGCCGAGCTCAGCGCGCTGCACACCAGCCTCTACCTGCTGGAGGGGCAGTTCGCGTATGCCGAGCCCCTGCGGCTGGCGCTTCAGCACCTCACGCTCGGCCGCCCCAGCCCCCTCGACGACCACGCCGCCCGCACGGTTGCCGTCAACCTGCTCGGCAGCCGCCACACCGCCGAGGTATCGAGCCACCTCATCAAGATCGAGTCGGCGATCAGCCGCCGCAAGACCATCCGCTTTCGGTACTACTCCATCGGGCGCGATGATCTGGGCGACCGCGAGGTCGATCCTTACAGCCTCCTGTACATGGCCGGCAACTGGTACCTCGTGGGGTTCGCGCACGACCGCGACGATCTGCGGTGCTTCCGCCTGTCGCGCATCCAGGGCCGCATCACCTTCAAGACCCGTGCCGAACACGACTTCCCGCCGCCCCGCGAAGTCGACCTGTCGCGATACCGCGACCGCGCGCCCTGGCAGCTCGCCGACGCAGTCGGAACGGCAGTCATCGCCCTGTCGCCAACCATCGCGTGGTGGGTCGACCAGATGTTCGGCAACCAGGGCGAGTTCGAGGGACTGGCCGACGGCTCCGCGGTGTTCCGCACCGATTACGGCGGCGCGCGCGAGATCATCTCGTGGGTGCTCGGGCTCGGCGACGAGGCCGAGGTGCTCGGCCCCCCCTCCCTCCGTGAGGGCACGCTCGCCGCGCTCGAGCAACTTCGTGTGCGTCACTCGACCAAGCCACGCCGCCGCGGCAAGCTGCTGCCCCGCGCGGCGGAGGTACCCGTCGTCGTGGACGGGGGCGACGACCCTGCGGAGCGTGTGGTGCCCGTCGAGCGCATCTCGCGACTGCTCGCCCTCATGACCCGTCTGCTCGCGGCATGCGGGCGCTCGTACGAGGCCGAGGTTCCGTGCGCGAAGCTCCGCTCCGAGCTCAACCTCACCCAGGATGCGCTGGAGGAGGATCTGACTCTCCTCAACCTCATCAACTTCGGGGGCGGCTGCTACGCGCTGTTCGCCCAGGTCGAGGGCGATGAGGTGGTGGTGCAGAAGGAGGTCTACGGCGACCAGTTCTCGCGGCCGGCACGCCTGTCGCCGCTCGAGGCGAAGGCCCTCCTGTGGGCACTCGACTTCGTGGGGGGCCGCCTGCCGCTCGTGGGCGAGGATTCGCTCGCATCGGCGCGCACCAAGATCGAGAATGCCGTGGGGCAGGACGCCTCGTCCGGAGTCGAGCTTGGCACCGTGCAGACCGCGAGCGAGCTGGTGGGCACCACACTGGCCCGCGCTGTGCGGGTGGATCAGGTCATCGAGATCGACTACTGGACCGAGTCGCGGGGCGAGGTCACGAAGCGCGTGATCGAGCCGCACATGCTCATGAACTCGCGGGATGCCTGGTACCTGGTGGCCCACTGCCGAAAGGCCGGCGAGCAGCGCACCTTCCGCCTCGACCGCATCCGGGCCGCGAAGGCGCTCGATGAGCACTTCGAACGCCGGTCCGAGGTTGAGGCCATGCCGTACCAGCCGTGGGGGTCGTCGTCTCGGCCCGAGACCCTCGCGAACGTCGCCCGTGTGTGGTGCAGCCCCACCATCGCGAGATGGCTTGCGGAAGAGCACCCATCGGCCGAGCGCTTCTCTGATGGATCGATCATCGCGGAGATCCCCTACGCCAGCGAGGAATGGCTGGTGAAGGAGATCACGAAGCATGGCGGCGAGGCCGTGCTTCACACACCCGATGATGCACGCGCGAGAGTGGCCAGTAGCGCGGAGCGCATCATCGGCCGGTACGCCGCCACCCCCGCCCGCCGCTAGCGCCACCGGGCCACCACCCGGAAGAGCCCCCCGGGCTCCCGCACAACACGGCCATCCATCTCCAGTTCCGCGAGCGCGGTGGCGACATCCCCGACCGGGAGTGCGCATGTGCGCACGAGCCGGTCGACACCAAGCGGTTCACGTGCCAGAGCGGCCAGAACCGCGGCAGCATGGCCGGTGGCCGAGGCCGGCACGGGCGCATCGCACCAGCCGGCGTGGGGGATTTCGGCCACCACATCATCTGCGCCCGCGCAGAGGGCGGCGCCGGACCGGATGAGTGCGTTGCA
>JBIIQA010000175.1:0-3036 GCA_044342355.1 Miltoncostaeaceae bacterium
ATCCACGACCAGGGCCTTGCGCGCCCCGACGAGCTCGTGGCACGGGACGCCTGATGGGCACCCGCCCCGTGGGGCAGGGTCACGCCGGCGGCATGCTCGGGCCGCTCGCCGAGGAGGAGGGCGGGCGCGTGGTCCGCCGACCCCGGCGCAACATGCGGCGCCTCCTTCCCTACTTCCGCCCCTACAAGTGGCGGGTGCTCGGCACCCTCGCGCTGATGCTGCTGGTGACCGCCACGGCACTGACCACCCCCGCGCTCGCCCAGGTGGCGATTGACGACGGCATCACGGCGGGCAGCGTCAGGACGCTCATCGTGATCGTCATCGTGTTCGTGGTGATCGGTTTCGTCGGGTGGATCGCCGGGTACTGGCAGTCGTACCTCTCGTCATGGGTCGGTAACCGTGTGCTGCTCGACCTGCGCCGGCAGGTGTTCCGCCACCTCATGCGGCTCGAGCTCGGCCACCACGAGCGCACTCCCACCGGACGCAGCGTCAGCAGGGTCACCGCCGACATCGAGGCGGTGAACCAGCTCGTCGTGGAGGGCGCGACCTCGCTGGTGATCAACGGGCTCACCCTCGTCGGCGTGGTGGTCATCCTCCTCGTGTACGACTGGAAGCTGGCGATCGCCGCGCTGCTCATCTTCCCGCTGCTCGCCATCGGAACCTGGTGGTTCCGCGTGCGGGCCACCCATGCGTACCGGGCAACCCGCGAGCGCGTCGCCGTTGTGCTGTCGGTGCTGCAGGAGACCCTCTCGGGAGTGCGGGTGGTACAGGCGCACGGCCGCCAGGAGGAAGCCCGCCGCCGGTTCCGCGAGGCCAACGAGGAGTACCGCGAGGCCAACATGCGCACCGTCACGGCATCGGGCATCTACTTCCCCGGCGTCGAACTGCTGGCCGCCCTGGGCACCGCGCTCATCCTGTGGTACGGCGGCAACCGGGTGCTCGACAGCGACCTCAGCGTGGGGGTGATGGTGGCCTTCATCGGCTACCTGGCCTCGTTCTTCGACCCCATCCAGCAGCTGTCGCAGCTGTACAACACCTTCCAGGCCGCCATGGCCGCGCTCGAGAAGATTTTCGGCGTGCTCGAGACCGACCCGCGCATCGCCGATGCGCCCGGCGCCATCGATCTTCCGGACGTCGCCGGCCGCATCGATCTCGAGGGCGTGTCGTTCGGGTACGGGCGGCAGTACGTGATCCGGGATGTCGACCTGCACATCGAACCCGGGAGCACCGTTGCGCTGGTGGGAGCGACCGGCGCCGGAAAGTCGACGCTCGCAAAGCTCATCGCCCGCCTCTACGACCCGGACGAGGGCGTGGTGCGCGTGGACGGCATCGACCTGCGCGAGGTGCGCGAGGAGTCGCTGCGATCGGAGATGGGCATCGTCCCCCAGGAGGGGCACCTCTTCAGCGGCAGCATCGCCGAGAACGTGCGTTTCGCGTATCCCGTGGCAGACGATGACGACGTGCGGCGGGCGCTGTCAGCCGTGGGCGCACTTGAGTTCGTGGAGGCCCTCCCCGAGGGGATCCACACCGATGTGCAGGAGCGCGGCGCCCGCCTTTCCGCCGGACAGCGCCAGCTCATCTGCTTTGCCCGTGCCCTCGTCCCGGACCCGAAGCTGGTGATTCTCGACGAAGCCACGTCCTCCATCGACATCGGAACCGAGAAGCGCATCGAGGAGGCCCTCGACCGGCTGCTCACCGGGCGCACCGCGGTCATCATCGCCCACCGGCTCTCCACCATCCGCCGCGCCGACCGTATCGTCGTCGTGGAAGACGGCCGGATCGAGGAGCAGGGCAGCCACGATGAGCTCATGCGCCTGGGTGGCAGATACGCCGGCCTCTACGCTGACTGGGAGCAGGCCGCCCGGTAGCCTCCACCACGGGAGAGAGCATTCCCCTCTGCTATCTTTCCGCCCGGCCGCGAGGCAGTGGGGGATCGTCTAGCTGGTAGGACACTGGGTTCTGGTCCCAGGAGCGGGGGTTCGAGTCCTCCTCCCCCAGTCGGTTTCCCGCGTGGACTCCCGGCCGAACATGAAGTATCCGCAGGTCGTCACGGCGCATTCGTCTAGGGGCCTAGGACGCCGCCCTCTCACGGCGGTAACACGGGTTCAAATCCCGTATGCGCTACTGCTTCAGGAGGGCCGCCCAATGGGCGGCCCTCCGTCGTCTGCGGGCGTTACGGATGCCACCAACCCGCCAAGACCCCCGATGGACCACTGACGTCGCGATGACGTGGACTCCCCGTGCCACGGAAGATCGAGCGCCAGGACGCGGTGGTCACGGGCGAGGTCCGCCGCAACCGGCCCGAAATCACTGCGCCGGCACGCCCACCCGTGGATGAGAACGACCGGTGGTCCGTCGCCTGCGACGTCGTATGCGATCCGGGCACCCGGTAGGTCGATACACGGCATGGCGGCGCACGCTACCGCCGAATGCGCGCAACCCCACGCACGACCGCCTTGCCGCCACCCGGTGCGCGCGGCTACGGTCGTTCGATGCGCGTGGGCATCCTCACCGGGGGCGGCGACTGCCCCGGCCTCAACGCCGTCATCCGCGCCGTGGTGAAGGTGGGATCACGGCGGTTCGGACACGAGCACGTGGGCGTGCTGCGCGGATGGCGCGGCCTGCTCGAGCAGGACGCCCTCCCGCTGGCCCCGCTTGACGTCAGCGGGCTGCTGGCCCGCGGCGGGACCATTCTCAAGTCGTCGCGCACGAACCCCTTCAAGGACGCGGAGTCCACCGCAGCCGCGGTCGCCGGATTCGCCGGCCTCGGCCTGGACGCGCTTGTGGCGATTGGCGGAGAGGACACCCTCGGCGCCGCCAGCCGGCTGAATGCCGAGTACGGACTGCCCATCGTCGGGGTGCCCAAGACCATCGACAACGACCTGTCAGGAACCGACTTCACCTTCGGCTTCGATACGGCCGTGCAGATCGCCACCTTCGCGATCGACCGCCTTCACACCACGGCCGAGTCGCACGACCGCGTGATGGTGGTGGAGGTGATGGGCCGCCACGCCGGGTGGATCGCCCTCTACTCGG
>JBIIQA010000177.1:0-3023 GCA_044342355.1 Miltoncostaeaceae bacterium
TGGCCGACGCGCTCGACCTGCTGGGCGTGGTCAGCCGTGAGACGCTCTTCGACCTCGTGGACCTCATGGCCCAGGGCGACGCCGCCGGCGCGTTCGAGCTGCTCGAGTCATCGCTCGACGGGGGGGCCGACCCCGAGGAACTCATGCGCGGGCTCATCACCCACCTGCGCTACACGTGCCTGCTGCAGCAGGGCGCACAGGCACGCGAGGAGTGGGCCCTCGCGCCCGAGGAACTTGACCGGCTGCATGCCCAGGCCAACCAGCTGAGCCCGGTGCAGGTGGTGCGCGCCATCGATCTTCTCGCCGACGCCCAGGTGCGCATCAGGCACGGCCAGGCCGACCCGCGCATCCAGCTCGAGCTTGTCGCGGCCAAGCTGTCGCGGCCCTTCCTCGACGCCGGCATCGAGGGCGTGGCCGCCCGCGTGGAGGCGCTTGAGCGCGGGCGCCCCGCGGGCCCAGTGCCCACCGCAGCAGCAGCGCCCGTGGCGGCACCCTCGCCCGCGGAACCTGTCGCGCACCCACCTGCCGCCGCGCCCCCCCAACCCGCTCTCGATACCAGTGGCGCGCCCTCGTCGGTGATGCCGGCGGCTCCCGCTGCCCCCTCCCCGGGCGATGCAGAGACGCCCCCCACCGCGCCCGCCGCGCCGGAGCCCGCGCACACCGCCGCGCCCGTTCCTGCAGACGCCGAGCACATCTCGCGCGCGTGGCCGCGTGTCCTCGGGATGCTCGAGCAGCGCTCACCCCACCTGCACGCATTCCTGCAGGGATCCGAGGTGAGATCGCTCGAGGACGCCACGCTCACCATCGCGGTGAACGGCAGTGTGGCGATGGCCATGCTGTCGCGGCCCGACGAGCGCAATGGCCTCGCGGCAGTCGTGCGTGACATCTGCGGTGAGACGCTGGCAATCACCGTGGTGGAGCGGGCACAGCAGGCGGTGCCCCTGTCCGGGGCACCCGGTGACGGCACCGACGGGGTGGCCGACGACGGCCCCGTGAACCACGAGAAGATCATCGAGGAGATCCGTGCGGCATTCGATGCCGAAGTGATCGACTCCGACAAGGGGGACTAGGGCGCAGTGGCGATGAACCAGCAGAAGATGATGAAGCAGATGCAGAAGATGCAGGAGGACATGGCACGCGTGCAGGAGGAGCTGACGCAGGAGACCGTGCAGGCGGCGGCCGGCGGCGGCGCGGTGACCGCCACCGTGACGGGGGCGATGGAGCTGGTGAGCGTGGAGATCCGCCCTGACGCCGTCGACCCGGACGACGTCGAGATGCTGCAGGACGTCATCGTGGCCGCGGTGAACGAGGCGATGCGCGGCGCGCAGGAGCTCGCCAACCAGCGCATCGGCGCGGTGACCGGCGGCCTTTCCGGCCTTGGCCTGCCGGGCTTCTAGGCCGACGGGACGCACCGCCGTATGGCATCGATCCTCACCCCGTCCGTCGATGCGTTGGTGGCGGAGCTCGCGCGTCTTCCCGGAATCGGGCCGCGCAGCGCCCAACGGCTGGCCTTCCACCTCCTGAAGGCCCCGCCGGAGCGGCCGCGTGCCCTTGCCGAGGCCATCACCGCGGTGGTCGAGCGGATCCATCCATGCAGCGAGTGCTTCTCGTTCGCGGAGGGCGACCTGTGCCCGGTGTGCGCCGACGCCCGGCGCGACCCCACGATCATCTGCGTGGTGGAGGAGCCCTCGGCCATCATCTCGATCGAGCGCACCCATGAGTTCCGCGGGCGGTACCACGTGCTGGGCGGGGCGCTGTCGCCCATCGACGGCGTGGACCCCGAGGACCTGCGCATCGTTGAGCTCGACGAGCGCATCACCCGCGATGGCGTCGCGGAGCTGGTCATCGCCACCAACCCCACGATGGCCGGCGAGGCCACGGCCCTCTTCCTCGCCGACAGGGTGCGTGGGCGCCTGCGGGTGACGCGCCTGGCGAGCGGTCTGCCGGTGGGCGCCGACCTCGAGCATGCTGATGAGCTCACGCTGGGCCGCGCGCTGCTCGGGCGTCGCGAGATCTAGCATCCCGTACCGGCGCACGGCCAGACCGGCGGACCATGGACCCTGCCGTCACCGGCGGGGGACAGGGGCTCGATGATCTGGAGCGTCACGTCATTACCCGCCTCGCCCTCGGGCTCAACGGGCATGAGGTGCCGGAGAGAGCGATCCCTGCGACCCGGCCTCGCGGGTCCGGCCGGGGCCGTCGTTAGCCTCATGGGTGATGGTGACCAAAGACGAGCAGATCCCGGTGCAGAGGTACGGTGACCTCCCGAAGCGCGAGCGCCGCCTCGTACTGCTGAAGGCGGGCGGGCGCCTGATCGTGTCGCTCGCCGTACTGATCGGCGTGTACATCCTGATCCCGCCCGAGCGCCTGGTGGATGGCACCGCGGGGGTGGAGATCATCCTCAGCGCAACCCTGCTCGTCGGGCTCATCGCATGGGAGATCTACCGGATCGTCACCGACCCGCATCCCGAGGTGCGGGCCGGCGTGAGCCTGATCGTCGTCCTCACGGCGGTCATCGTCATGTTCGCGCTCACCTACGCCACGATATCGGCGGCGCGCCCCGAGGCGTTCAACGTGGTGCTCGACAAGGGCAGTGCCGTGTATTTCACGGTCACCACGCTGGCCACCGTGGGCTTCGGTGACATCACCGCCACCGACACCCCCGCGCGATGGGTGGTGACGGCGCAGATGCTGTTAGGCCTCGTGCTGCTGGTCGGGCTCGCCCGGGTGATGGTGCTTGCCGCGAAGGTCGGGCGGGCCAAGCAGGGTCGCTCGACGGGGAAGTGAGCGGGGCGCCCGGTTGACGGCGGAATGGCCTGCGAACCGGGCGGCGACGTAGCCGACGAAGTGGGCTCCGAAATGAGCTCCAAAATGGGCAGTACTGGGATTGAACCAGTGACCTCCCGCGTGTGAGGCGGGCGCTCTCCCGCTGAGCTAACTGCCCGGGAGGCGAGAGGGTACCACCCGACGTGATCGCAATGCGGGCCGCGGGAGGACCACTCCGGGCCCTCCCGCACCCCGAT
>JBIIQA010000176.1:0-3023 GCA_044342355.1 Miltoncostaeaceae bacterium
ACGTGCTGCTGCTGGCTGCCGACCGGTCGCTGCCGGCGGAAGCGATGGGCCGTGCCCTCGCGCATGACACCTCGCCCTGGGAGGCCCGCAGCGGACGGTCGCTCTCACGCATGCTCGAAGGCCACCCTCCGCTGCACGACGACGTGCCTCCCACCCACCAGCTCGCGCGCCTGGCACCGCTGTGGGGGAGGGTGAAGCAGGCTCCCGGGCCCTAGAGGCTGTCGATCACCTGGCGCGCCGCGCGTTGGCCCGACCGCACCGCACCCTCCATGTAGCCCGAGAACCCATCGTCGGAGTGCTCGCCCGCGAAGTGGATGGGGCCATAGGGGCGCGCGAGGTTGGGCCACGATGCCGCCCTGCCGGGGCGGGCGGCGGAGTACGAACCGCGGGCGAATGGGTCGCGTGCCCAGGCGTGCACCACCGATCCCCGCAGAGCCGATGCCGATGCACCCCGTGCGATGCGGTCAGCCAGCGCCAGCCGTTCGCGCACCGCGGCGTCGGGCGCGGGCCCGTGGTCGGGACCTGCGATGGTCACGCCCATGTGCCCGCCCACGAGAGTGGTGAGCGCCGCGCCATCGGTGTCCTGCCCCATCGTGGCTGCCCACGTGCTGCCCAGCACTGTGTCGCTGGTGCCGTCGGCGTTCCACCCGGCACGCCCCCACGACGGCCGCGAGAACGGGATGATCAGCTTCGCGTTGGTGCCCATGCCGATCGCCGCGATGCCGGCCAGTACTGAACGGGGCACTCCCGAGCGGCGCATGTCCACACGGCCGACCAGCGGCGGCGGCAACGTGATGACCACGGCGTCGCCACGCTCGGTGCGTGATCCACCGGGGCCCTGCATGGCGAGGGTGACGCCCTCAGCGCTGCGGGCAATCGCGGTGATGCGAGTGGAGAGGGTGATGCGATCTGCGCCTACCGATCGCTGCAGGGCCCGCACCAATCGGATGGTGCCGCCCTCGATGCGGTAGCGCTCGGTGTCTTCTTGCATCTCGTCGGCCCCGGCCCCTTCCGCCAGGTCTGCCACCACCCACAGCGCCGACAGCCCGGTGGGGTCGACCCCGAACTCGCCGCGCACCAGCGCCGCCCGGTATCTGGCGAAGGCGCTGGTGGGCCATCCCGGTATCGACCTCGCAAGCCACGCGGACGCCGCCGTACGGTCGAGGCGGGGCGCTCCCATCGCCCGCAGGTCACGGGCGGCGCGCTGCGACAGCAGGGCGTCCTGCCGCGCCGCCCAGCCGTCCACCCGCACGCGACCCCCCACGAGGTCGCGCCCGTCGCCCGGGGCGTCGAGGCCTGCCAGGTCCTGCAGTGCGATGCCATAGCTGCGGCACAGGCTCCGCATTGCCGAGTGACCCGCGTCGATGAACTCGCCGCCGCATTCCACCCATCCACCAGGCACGAGCGAGAGGTCCGTGAGCACGCGACCCCCCAGCCGGTCGCGGGCCTCCCACACCCGCACGTCCAGCCCTGCCGCGGCAAGGCGGGCGGCGCAGGCGAGCCCCGCGAGCCCCGCGCCCACCACGTGCACCCGGCCCCGCGGCGCGCCCCACGCGCGCGGGGCGGCTGCGCCCGCCAGTACCAGCAGCCCGCCACCCGCGGCCACCAGGACCTGGCGGCGGGTGAGCCCGTGGTGAGGGGAGCCGCTTATCCCGGGCGCCCGGCCGAGAACAGCTCGCCCAGGCCCACGGGGCGCAGGCCCTTGGCTCTGAGCCCACGCAGGATGCCCGGCATGGCGGCCGCGGAGTTGGGCTTGGTGTGCATGAGGATGATGGAGCCGCTGCGGGCGCCGCCGACGGCACGCTGGGTGATGGCGGCGGCGCTCGGCCCGCGCCAGTCATTCGTGTCGACATCCCACATCACCACGTACGGATACCCGGTACGACGAGCCGCCTCGCGCAGCCCCGGCCCGTAGTCACCGTACGGCGGTCGGTAGAAGGGGCCGCTGGCAGCCCCCCCGATCAGGTCCCAGTTGATGTTGCCCTTCAGGTCCGCAAAGCCGAACGCCGCGCTCGACGACCGGCTGGTGCGGTGCGAGTACCCGTGGTTGCACATCTCGATGACCCCCTCGGCCACCGCCCGGCGCAGTTCCTCGCGCCACGACGCGCTCCACATCGACTGGTTCACGGCGTTGAAGCAGAAGGTGAGCGTGGCCCCGGCCTCCCGGGCCGCGCGGATCATGCGTGATGACTCCGCCGGCCCGTAGCCGTCGTCAACGGTGACCGCCACGAGCGGCTTTGCGGTGCGGATGCGTCGCACCACGATGGGCTCGCGCATGGCGGGCTGAAGTGCCCACGCCACCGGCGCCCCCGTGCCCACGTTGCCGGCGGCGTCGCGCCCTTCGGGAGTGACCGTCACCGGTCCCACGATGCCCTTCGCGCGAAGCGCCGCGGGAAGGGCCAGCGTGGTGCCGGCCGGCTGCCACGCGCCGGTCACGAGGATCGGCTTATTCGCACCGGGCCGGCGCACGATGGCGCGCACCTCGGTGGCCCCACCCGGGCGCAGTGCGAGGGTCGTCGCGCGCGAGGCCGGAATGGTGGGGCGCGGGGCGGTGAGCACGGGCACGGGTGCGGCCCCATCCACCTCGATGGTTGCCGGACTGGTGGCAAGGGGCGTCACCCCATCGGCACCGATTCCCTCGATGCGGTACGACCCGTCGGCCACCACCGCACCGGCCCCGCCGGTGCCGCGGCCGCCCGACCACGGGATGGTCACCGGGCCCACCATGGCGTTCACCGGGCCGAGCGTTGCCACCACCTGGCCGTCGGATATCCGCACCACGCGCACGGTGATGGCCTGGGCCACCGGGACCGTCACCTGGATCGCGATCGGTGCCGTGGCCGGGTTCACGGCGGTGATGCCCGGGCCGGCGAGGGCGGCGGGGGCGAGGAACCCCGCCCCGAGCATGGCGATGGCGGCGATGGCGTGGGGCGTGCGCATGCGGCGTGTCACGCTAGTGCGATTCAGCGGTGGGGCGCGGTGGCCTGCTCCACCGGGACATCCCGCAACGGGTCTTCCATGCG
>JBIIQA010000178.1:0-3022 GCA_044342355.1 Miltoncostaeaceae bacterium
CGGGAACCAGGTAGGGCGGGTTCGACACCACCACCTCGAAGTGCTCGTCCCGCACCGCCGCCATCCCGTCGCTCGCGAGCAGGCGCACCCGGTCGGCAAGGTCGGGGCGGGCGAGAAGATTGCGCTGCGCCACCGCGAGCGCCGCGGTGCTCCGCTCGAGGCCGGTGACCGCGACGTCGGGGCGAAGGTCGGCCACCGACAGGGCGATCGCCCCGGAACCGGTTCCCCAGTCGACGATGCGGGCCCCCTCGGGCGCCACCTCCACCACCACGTCGACAATGATCTCGGTGTCGGGGCGGGGCACCAGCACGTCCGGCGTCACCTCGAGGTCGAGCCGGCCGAAGGCGCGACGGCCGGTGATGTGGGCCACCGGCTCGAGGTCGCCACGGCGCGCGATGAGCGCGCGGCAGGCGGTGAGCTCATCGGGGGCAAGGGGACGATCGCCCTCGGTGTACAGCTGGATGCGCTCCAGCCCGAGGGCATGCCCGATGAGGATCTCGGCATCGAGCCTCGGGGTGTCTGACCCCCTGCCCTCCAGCCACTGCGCGGACCGCCGGAGGATCTCGGCGATCGTCAGCGTGGCCTCGCTCAGGAGGTGCTCCCGGCGGCGAGGTCGGACTCCTGCTGCTCGAGCAGGATGCGACGCTCCTCGCCCTGCAGCGCCTCGGTGAGGGACGTGAGCTGCCCCTGCAGTACCTGCTCCTTGAGCGGCACCGTGACCCCGATGCGGTGGTCCGTCACGCGGTTCTGGGGGTAGTTGTACGTGCGGATCTTCTCGGAGCGGTCACCGCTGCCCACGTGCGCCTGCCGGGTGGTGCGCAGCGCGGCTTCCTGCTCGGCACGTGCCCTCTCGAGCATCCGCGCGCGCAGCACGCGCATGGCGCGCTCCTTGTTCTGGAGCTGGCTCTTCTCGTCCTGCATCGACACCACGATGCCCGTGGGCACGTGCGTGATGCGCACCGCGGAGTCGGTGGTGTTGACGCTCTGGCCCCCGGGGCCGCTCGACCGGTACACGTCGATCTTGAGGTCGTTCTGATCGATGGTGACGTCAACCTCCTCGGCCTCGGGCAGCACCGCGACGGTGGCGGTGGAGGTGTGGATGCGCCCCTGGCTCTCGGTGGCGGGCACGCGCTGCACGCGGTGCACCCCGCCCTCGTGCTTGAACACGCTGAACGCCCCGGTGCCCTTGACGGCGAAGGTGGCCTCCTTGATGCCCCCGGCATCGGCCTCGCTCACATCGAGCAGCTCCACCTGAAAGCCACGGTTCGAGGCATACCGGCCGTAGACGTCGAGCAGATCACGCGCGAAGAGCGCGGCCTCCTCGCCCCCCGCCCCGGCGCGGAGCTCCACGATGACGTCCCGCTGATCGTTGGGATCGGGCTCCACCATGGCCTGGCGGATCAGTGGCTCGAGTTCCGCCACCTCTGCCTCGGCCTCCTTCAGGAGGGCGCGCACGTCATCATCGTCATCCTCGGCCAGCATCGCGCGGGCCTCGTCGGCCTGGCCGGCGGCGTCACGCCAGCGGACGGCGAGCACCGCGGCCTCCTCAAGGGAGGAATAGCGCCGCGTGAGATCGGCGTACCGCATGCGGTCGGCCGCCACGTCGGGCTCACTCAGCGCGTCGGACAGCTCAGCGCGCGTGCGCTCGACCTGCTCGACGAGTCGTGAGACCCCGCCACTCATGGATGACAGCCCGCCGCGGGCGCGTCAGGCGCGCCCGGCGTGACTACTTGGCCTGCTCGCGCTTGCGGTTGAAGCGCTCGATGCGGCCGCCGGTGTCGACGATCTTCTGCTTGCCGGTGTAGAACGGGTGGCAGTTGCTGCAGATCTCGACGCGGATCTCGGGGATCGTGGAACGCGTGGTGAAATCGTTGCCGCAGGTGCAGGTGACCTGCGAGACGACGTACTCGGGGTGGATCTCGGCCTTCACGTTCCCTCTCGATTCCCTCGGTGTGCGTGGCCCGGTCGGCGCCACGGAGGCGGCATGATAGCGCGGCCGGGGGGTCACCCCGGCCGCGCCGGCAATCAATGCCCGCGTGGGCTCAGCCCTTGCGCTGCGTGATCAGTTCGGTGAGCTGCGGGACGATCTCGAAGAGGTCGCCCACCACGCCGAAGTCGGCGAACTGGAAGATCGGGGCGTCCGCGTCCTTGTTGATCGCCACGATCACGTCGGACGTCTGCATGCCCACCTTGTGCTGGACGGCGCCCGAGATACCGCAGGCGATGTACAGGTTGGGTGACACGGTCTTTCCGGTCTGGCCCACCTGATTGGGGTGGGGGTACCAGCCGGCGTCCACGGCGGCGCGCGAGGCACCGACGGCGGCACCAAGAGCGGCGGCGAGAGCCTCGACCGTCGCGAAGTTCTCGGGGGCACCGAGGCCACGACCGCCGGACACGATGATGCTGGCCTCCTCGAGGCTGACCGTGCCCGCCTCGGCCGGCTTGCGCGCCGTCACCTTGGCGGCAAGGGCAGCAGCCGAGAGGTCGGCGGCCACCGAGATGACCTCGGCCGAACCGCCGGACTCGCTCGCCTGGAACGAGTTGGGGCGCACGAGCGCGATCTGCGGACCGCCCACCCACTCGCTCTTCACGAGGTTCTGGCCGCCGAATGCAGGACGGGTGGCCTGAAGGCCGCTTCCGCCCGCCTCGAGGTCGGTGGAGTCGGAGTTCAGCCCGGCGCCGAGGCGCGCCGCAAGAGCCGCCGCGGTATCGCGACCGAGCGTCGTGCCGCCGAACAGGATCGCGCTGAAGTCGTTCTCCTGCTGCAGCTTGGCGATCACGTCGACGTGCGGGGCCGCGAGGCCGGTGCCAAGTGCCTCGTGATCGGCCACGAATACCTTCTCGGCGCCATACGCACCGAGCTGGGCGGCGGAGTCGGCCACGCCGGTGCCGCCGACGTAGGCGGCCAGGGGGCCACCCGTGGACTGTGTGAGGTCGCGGGCCTTCGAGAGAATCTCGAGTCCGACGCGACGGAAGCCGGTGCCCTGGGGCTCGGCGACGACGAGGATGCCTGCCATGTGGT
>JBIIQA010000179.1:0-3020 GCA_044342355.1 Miltoncostaeaceae bacterium
AGTGCCCCCAAGCAGGGTCCCCCGGAGGGCCACCTCAGCGGCCAGCACGCGGTGGCGCACCAGGGGCCCCGACACGATCAGCTTCGCGGTGGCATCGGCGCGCCACGCCGAGAGGGCGCGATCCCAGACGGCGGCCCCGTTAGGGGAGTGGACGACGGTAAGCACGGATCACATTGTCGCTGATGGAGCGCGAACTCCTTACCCCGGGCGCAGGGCCGGCCCGCGTAAGGCTCCGCGGCCGCTCGCCTGACTGACACCCCGATGACAGATCCCGATCGACCGACGCCGCCAATCACATGGGAGCAACTCCAGCAGGTGCGCGCGCTTGCCAGTGCGTATGTGCGCGAGTGCTCCGACAATCCGCCGCTCTCGGTGAGCGAACAGGGCCTTGCCCTCGCCCTTGCCGGGGCCATGCCGTCGCAGGCGCGCGACGACTTTGGTGACACTCCCGAGGCCGAGCTCGCATGGGTGGTGGCGTGCTCGTGGTTCCTGCGGAAGACGCACCCGGCGAGCGCCCGGCAGGCATCCGTGCCGCTGTACGCGGCCCTCGATCGTCTGGAGATGCAGAACCCCGGCGACTGGGCGGGCATTCACAACGACGTCGAGGGGCTGCTGCGCGAAGACGGAGGTGGCGCTGATGGCTGAGATCTTCGCCACCGAAGACGTGCGCGCGTGCGCGGCCAACCGGCGACTGCAGCGGCGGGCCAAGCACCGCGATGGCTACAGCGATGCCCGCTTCGACGACCTCACCAACGATGTCCGCGAGATGCACCCCGATGTGCCGCTGGACGGCACGGAGTGGATCTGGTTCGAAAGCCCCGACTGGACATGGGACGCCCTGTGCGGCCGCGCGGGCTGGATGCTGTGGCACCCCGGCACCGGGGACCAGATCTATTTCGATGCCGTGATGATCAGCTAGGAGCGAGCGGTGACCTCGGATCAGCCCAGCGTGTAGTTCACCGTGTAGCCGCGGAGCACGCGGGATGTGGTGGAGGCGTCCTCGATGAAGATGTTGAAGGACCGGGTGCCGGTGAGCCGCTGGTTCGCATCGGCGGTGATGGAAAGGATCTGCGTCGACGTGGACGCTCCCGTGGTCGTAACGGTGTCCGACGCGAAGGCCCCTGAGGATTCGTTGGCCGGCCTCTTCGCGAGCGTCGCTGAGATGGCGCCACTGCCGTCATTGTCGGTGACGTAGACCTCGGCACCGGTGATGAGCGCTCCGCTCGGGAGCCCCTCGATCGCGCAGATCATGTCGCCGGTGGTGGCGTCGGTGTAGAAGCCCTGCACCAGCGCGAGGAGGATCGATCCACCCGTGGTGCGGTTGTCTGGCGCGCAGCTTGTCTGGGGGTTGTACGACCGGGCGGTGCCGAGCGCGCCAGCTGCAAAGCCCGGGTTGGGGTACGAGCCTGAGAGCACGCCACCGGCGGTTCCCGTGGACGGGCCCGAGGGGCCCTGCGCGCCCGTGGCCCCCTGGGGTCCGGTGGCCCCCTGCGGGCCGGTCGCGCCCGCCGGGCCGGCGGGCCCCTGGGCTCCCGTGGCTCCGGTCGGCAGCTGCCCGGCCTTGAAGTCGCTGGCTTCGAGGGAGCCCGCCTTCACCTTCGCGCCCGTGACCGCACTGTTCTTGATCTGCGCGGTGCCCACCGAGTTCTTCGGGAGCTGCGTCACTGCGTAGCCGGTGCCGCCGAGCGCCACGCCGAGGGCGACAAGGGAGATGACGAGGGAGGGCGAGGGGAGATTCATGGGTGGTCCTGTGGCGGGGGTGTGCGAAAGGCCGCCGAAAGGTGACTCAAGGAGGTGGCGGTGCCCGAGGTGTTGAGGCCGCTCAGAGGGCGATGGCGAAAGCCGTCACGGTGATGTCGTCGGCGGCGAAGACCACGGAGGAGCCGGGCCCAAGGGCGTCGCCGCAGCGGATGGCGATGTCGTACGTGCCGGCACCCACGTCGGTTGCGCCATTCATCGACAGCATCTCCTGAGTGCCGGAGGGGAGTGCCGCGGTGGTGGCGTTCGCACCGTAGGTGAAGTTGGTCAGGCCTCCGCCGAACTCGAGCACGAGGAAGCAGGCGGCAGACCTGGTGAGCGTATCGACGTTCTGGATCTCCACCTGAGCCGAGGCGAAGATGCGGCTTGGCTGGGCAACGACGATCGGCCCGGTGGCAACGCGACAGTTCTCGGTGCACGACCCCGAGGGGGGTTCAACGGGGCTCGTGCTCCCGATCGTGGTGCCTGCCATGGTGACGCCCTGCGCGATCTTCTGGTTGGCGGCGGCGGAGGCGATCACGCCCTGCGCTCCCTGGGGGCCGGCTGCACCCTGTGTCCCCTGCGGGCCGGTTGCGCCCTGGGGGCCTGCCGCGCCCTGGGGGCCTGCAGGACCCGCGGGGCCGGCTGCACCCTGTGTCCCCTGCGGGCCGGTTGCGCCCTGGGGCCCGGTTGCGCCCTGGGGGCCTGCAGGACCCGCGGGGCCGACAAGGAGGGTGCCCTTCCTGAAGTCGACGGCCGTCAGCGATCCGTTCTTCACCTTCGCCCCGGTGACCGCGTTGTTCTTGATCTGCGCGGTGCCCACGGAGTTCTTGGGCAACTGCGTCACGGCGTAGCCGGTACCGCCGAGGGCAACGGCAAGGGCGATGAGGGAGACCACGAGGGCGGGTGAGGGGACCTTCACGGTGCGGACTCCAGAGGCTGATTGCGTCGATTTACCTACCTGAGGACTAGAATCCTATGTGCGTGCCCCCCCAAAGCACTGTCTGTCACGTCGCCGCGAGGAGTGCAGAGGCCCAATGACGCACCTTCGCGCAGGCCACTCCCACCGCAGCACAGCCGCCCGGGCCACACTCCGGGCTCTGGCCGGGGCGATTCTCGCGCTTGCCGCGCTCTTCGCCACCCCTGCGCTTGCTGCCGACCGCATCAGCGTCGCCCCGGGGCCAAACGGCAGCGTCAGCGCGATCAGCGAGCCCGACTCCAACGGCACGCGCTATCTGGGGGGCTCGTTCACCGCGTTCGATGCGTGGAAGACCGGCGGCGGC
>JBIIQA010000035.1:0-11522 GCA_044342355.1 Miltoncostaeaceae bacterium
GCCCTGCACCTGCGACACCTGGCGCGCATACGCCGCTCCGTCAGCGGGTGCCTGCCCCGCCGGGAACACGATCTCGATGGGGCTGGCGTCGTTGCCCACGAACGCCGTGCGCACGGACTGACCGGCCACCGCGGCCGGGTCGTCAGCCGGCAGGGAGCGCTCGTCGGTGGGCCCGAACACCACGCCGAGAGCCGGCAGCGATAGCACCACCAGCACCGCCACGGCGCCGCCGCCCCAGAGCACGGGGCGGCGCATCACCCGGCGCGCCATCAACGCCCAGAAGCCGGTGTCGCGGGGCTCGATGGAGCGGCGCCACACGGTGAGCCGGTTCACGCGCGGGCCCAGAATGGCCAGCAGGCTGCACAGCACGAAGATGGCGCCCAGCACCGCGGCGAGCACCACCACCAGGCCGGCGTACCCGAACGAACGCAGGAAGTAGAGCGGGAAGAACAGGAACCCGGCCATGGTGACGGCCACCACCAGGCCCGACGCGATCACCGTGCGCCCCGCCGTGGCCACGGTGGTACCGAGCGCCGACTCCACGTCGGCGCCATTCCGTAGTTCCTCGCGGAACCGGCTGACGATGAGCAACGCGTAGTCGATACCCAGCGCCAGCCCGAGGCCGGTGATCAGGTTGACGGCGTAGATCGACACGTCGGTGGCCATCGCGAAGGCCAGCAGGCCGCCGAAGCTGAGCAGGATGGCCGACACCCCCACCAGCACGGGCAGCCCCGCGGCGATAAGGCCCCCGAACACGAACAGCAGCAGCACGAAGGTGATGGGGATGGCGATCAGCTCGGCCGTCACGAGATCGCGCCCGATGCGCTCGGCCACGGCGGTGCCGGCAACCGACGCGCCGCCCGCCAGCACCTCCACCCCGTCGGTGGTGCCCGCGATGTTGTCGCGAAGATCCAGGGCCGCCTCGTCTGCCTTCTCCTCGTCGGGCACCAGGCTCATGAGGATGAGCGCGGCGTCGCCCTGCGGGTTCACCAGCGACTCGCCGCCGCCGCCCGCCCAGGGCGAGCGCACCGAAGCCACGCCCGGGAGCGACGCCACCTCACGGGTGAGTCGCTGGCCCACCGCGGCAGCGGAACCCTCGGTGACGTTCCCGCCGGGCGAGCGGACGAGCAGGAATGCATCCGTGGCGGGCTCGGCGAAGTCGTCGGCCAGCACGCGCTCAACGGTGGTCGAGGCACTGGAGTCATCGGTGAAGCCCTCGGTCTGGAGCTGGCCGAACACGCCGAACCCCACCACGCCCACGCCCAACACGAGCAGCAGCGAGATGCCAAGGACCCATCCCCTGAAGCGGTATATCCAGCGGCCAAAGGACTCCATCGCGAACCCCGATCCCGGATTGCTAACGGCGTCAACATACACATGGTGTTTACATCGTGAACATCAGGAGACCCTGTGATTTACCTACACTTAACCCATGGCGAATACGGCCCGGGAATCCCGTAAGCACGGCAGCTACCACCACGGCAACCTGGCCCAGGCGCTTGTGTCGGCGGGTCTGGACATGGCCGCCGAGGGCGGACCCGAGGCCCTGTCGCTGCGGGAGGCCGCGCGGCGCGCGGGCGTGTCGCCCACCGCCGTGTACCGGCACTTCGAGGACCGCACCGCCCTGGTGCTGGCGGTGAAGAACGTGGTGCTGGACCGGCTGGCGACCGCCATGCAGGAGGCGCTGGCACGCCCGTTGCCGCGCGGCATGGATGCCCCGGAGGGGGCACGCGAGCACTTCATCCGCATAGGGGTTGCGTACGTGGACTTCGCCCTCGCGCATCCCGGCGAGTACCGGGTCATCTTCGCGGACGATTTCTTCCCGGACGACCCGCCGTCAGGGCCGGCAGGCGATGGCCACACGACGTGCAGCCCCTACGGAATCCTCTCCGACGTGCTCGATGAGATGGTGGCCACCGGCGCGGTTGCGGCAGAGGCACGGCCGTATGCCGAGGCGCCCGCCTGGGCAATGGTGCATGGCCTTGCGTCGCTCATCCTCGAGGGACCGTACGGGGCGGTGCCCGAGACGGAACGCGCAGCACTGGTGGCCATGTCGCTGCAGATCATGGCCACGGGCCTTACCTGCCGCTAGGCCCCTCTCAGGCGTGCTCCGGGTGCCACAGCCGCATGTGATCAGCGTGCTGCGCGCTGTATGCCCCCGGCGGGTAGTACTCGTCGTAGAAGCCGCAGTCGATGTGCTGCGCCTGAGTGGTGAGCCGTTGGTACATGGGATCAACGGTGAGCGGGAACCGCCCGTAGGTATCCCACACGTACTGGCAGTAGGCCTTCACGCACTCCACGGTGTCGGGGTGCGGGCGCGGAATGGCGTTGGTGAAGGTCTCGTTCATCGCCTTGTCGCGGTAGGGCTTTGGCACATCCGGATCGAGCGCCGCCCACTTCATCGCCATGAAGGCGTCGACGGCCTCATGCATGTCGCGGTAGTAGGGCGGGGTGAAGCCCTCGAGGTAGCCGTCGCGCCCGACGGCGAACGTCGAGCCGTCTACGGCCTCCTCGAATCGGAAGCCGAGCCCCTCCACGTCTCCGCCGCCCATCACGAACTTGGGCAGGTAGCCGGTGAAGGTCCAGCCGCCCAGACCCAGCGCCTGCAGGGCCAGATTGAGGTTCTGGCAGATGAACCCCTGCTCCACCACCATCATCGAGAGGATACGGCTCTCGAGTTCGGCCATGGTCATCACGCGCTCTGCCCGTATGCGGCCGGTCTTCACGAACTCGTCCAGGCCGGCCGATCTGCCCCCGTTCCGCTCGTCGATGATGTTGAAGCCATACGAGCGCGCCAGATAGATGAACAGGACGTTGATGTACTCCATCGTCATGTTCGTGATGGGGATGAACAGCGTGGTGCCCGGCTTGTTGGCGTTCCAGCGGTTGAAGTCGAACAGGCCCGGCAGGTCGGTGGGCAAGGGCGCACGGCCATCGTGCAGATTCACCTTCGCGCGGCGGTACAGATCGACGATGAAGTCGGCCTGATCCTCCAGGCCCTTGCCAGTAAGGGTGGAGAGCTCACCCGACTCGGGAACCATCTTGAAGATGTCCAGCCACCACAGGCCATCGTCATTGCTCCAGAACAGCTCGGTTCCGTGGTTGGAGCAGGCACTGGGCCAGGTGCGGTTGGTCCACTGCACGATGGTGCTCATGCCGCGACGGGGATCCATGTCGGCGAGGGCCAGACCGTTGAGCCCGGTGCCCGCCATCACCAGCAGCGCCTCCTCAAGCTCCGACAGCGGGAGAGGCGCGTGCGGCGACGTGTATTCGATCACGTCGCTTTCCACCGTCATTCCCAGGGCAACACGACGGCTCTTGCGATCGAACACCGACTGGAAGAGCGGGTAGCTGAGCGCATCTACCAGGCCCGGGGGCGGCGTGCTTCCCGACGCGGGCTCCGTTGACGGGTTCATCCCGGGCTTTTTCTGTGGGTGACTCATGTGATTCGCACCATACGCTGTAAGTCACGTGCGCGCGAATGCACCCGGGCGTCCTTATGGCAGCATTCCCCGGATGAATCGCCGTCGCCGTACCGTGATCCTGGCCTGCGCGGTTGCCGTCGCAGCGGCCGGCGCCCTCGTGCCCACCGCCGGCTCGGCGACGCAGCTCGTAGACGCCCGGACCCACTCGGTGAGCGGCCAGGTGGTGCCGATGGGCGGCGCACCCTGGGCGGTCGCCCTGGAGACCGTCCAGACGGGCGACGCGCCGACGGCGTTTTGCAGTGGTGCGCTCATCGCACCCCGGTACGTGCTCACCGCCGCACACTGCGCGCAGATGGAGGGCCTCAACTCCCCGGCCGACGTGCGCACGGCCCGCTTGGCGGTGCGCTTTGGCAACCTCGAGGGCCGCCCGGCAATCCCCGCGCGGCGCATGACCCTGCCCGGCGGGTACTGGGTGTTCGCCTGGGGCACGCGCCAGCAGAGCGACATCGCGCTGGTGGAACTGGCATCCGACGCACCAACCGCACCGCATCCCCTGTCGCACTCGGCGCCCGGCACGGGGTCGGCCATCACGGCACTGGGCTACGGCACCACGCCCACCTCGCCCGTGCTGTCGGACGTCGTCATGCAGTCGTGGAGCCTGGTGTCGCCGCCCGGGCCGTGCGGTGGAGTGGCGGCGGCGGGTTACACGGTGAAGGTATTTCCCCAGACCGAGACGTGCACGGTGGCCGGGCCGTCCGGCACCACTCCGCCCCTCGACGGCGCCACCTGCGGAGGCGACTCGGGCGGGCCGTGGCTGGCGCCCGATCTCTCCGCGGTCGTGGGCGTCACCTCATGGGGTCGCCTCAACGCCTGCCGACAGCCGCCGAGCCTGCGCACGTCGGTGTTCGCGAGGCTCAGCCCGGTCGCCGGATGGCTGAAGCGCCAGACCGGGGCGCCGCTGTTCGGCGAGGCGCCGGTGCCCATCGACCACGCCGCGCCGCGCGGGGCGACTCTTCGTGCCGGAAAACTGGGGCCAGGCGGGCTGCCAGTCGCAGTGAGGGCGCGCGGTACCAACTGGAGGGCCACCGTATTCGTCATGTTCGAGCGGGGCGGCAACGCACTGCCCGGGCGCATGACGGTGGCCCTGCGGCTCGGCCCCGGCCACCGATCGGGAATGGTGCAACCCCCGGCCACGTGGGGACCGAACCCGCCCGGCCTCGAGGCATCGATCGTGAGCGCACGGATCTGGCGCCCCGACAACCTCAACGGAGTCACCCTCACCACGGGCGGCTGAAGGGGCGCTACCGGGTGAGCAGAGGCACCCCGGCTGCCGGCCTCTTCCTGAGGGCCGCCACCGTGGCCCGTGCCGGCCAGAACGACGAGGTGATCGAGGCCCAGCACGAGCCCCAAACGAGAAGTCGGCTCCTCCATGTGAGGGGGGACCAGTTCCACTCGCGCTCCCGGCACGGTCTGGTTTCCCACCATCAGGGCGATCAACGGGTGGGCGTCGCTCCCTGCACCACCACCACGTCGAACTCGGCCGCGCCCTCACGCATGGCGATGGCCGCCTGGTACCCGGGCGAGCGGTAACACTCCAGGGCCGCCTCGTAGCTCGGGAACTCTGCGATGAAGGGCGTACCGCGCGAGACCCCCTCGGTCACCTCGTTGATGCCTCGCGGTGCCCAGGGGTCGACGCTCGCGAGGGTGATGAGGGTTCTCTGCTTCGTCGGGAGCCTCCGGGTCTGACCTTACGAGCGGACGGCGATCAGCCAGCTACCGGCACGGTGCGTGCACCGCGGGCCTTCACCCCCACGCGCGTGACCGACTGGGCCAGCACCACCCCGCCGCCACGCGCACGGGTGGTGAGGGTCCACTGGCCCGGGGCAAGGCGCATGGTGCAGGTGAAGGTGCGGGCGCTCCCCGTGCCCCTGATGGAGCACGGGGCAGCCCTGCGCGCGGCCTCGCGCATGCCGGGCACCTGCTGGCCGGCGCGGGGCGACCTGCGGGTGGCCAGCTGCACCACGCTGGTGGCGCCGGCGGGCACCACTCCGGTGGTCACCACGCCGCGGGAGCCCTGGCGCGCACGCGCCATGCGCAGCTTCCCAGCGGGGCCGACCGGCGTGACGGGCGCGACCGACGTGGCAGCCGGAGGACCGGGGGCGACCGCGATCTTCACGGTGTTCGACACCTGCCCGGTGAGGTCGGTCATGGTCACGGTGTAGGAGGCGTCTGCGCTGGCCGCGGTGGGCGTGCCGCTGATCACCCCGGTGGTGGCGCCGATGGAGAGGCCCGCGGGCAACGCCGGGCTCACCGTGAACGACGGCACGCCGGTCCGCGAGAGCGTCGGCGCGAGCGGCGTGACCTGAGTGCCGGCCGTGGCGGTGATGCCCGCCGGGTACGACATGGCCGCGGTGCCGAAGCCGTAGACCACGTAGGTCACGCCTGCTCCGCCCCGGGTCGGATCCGGATTCGCGTCAATGGCCCCCACGAGCACGTCGTCCCTGCCGTCGCCATTGAAGTCACCGGCGCCGGCCACCGACGCGCCGCTGCGGTCACCGCTGTTTCCCTGGGGGTTGGGATCCCCCTTCGCACCCATCACGGTGATGCCCCGCGACCCAAGGGGCTGCGCGAGGTCCATCGGGGAAGGCGTGGCAGCCGACCCATAGATGACGTAGCTCGTTCCTGCGTAGGGGCGGGGCGGAGACCCGGGGCTCCGTCGCTTCAGTCCCACGACCAGGTCATCAAGGCCGTCGCTGTTCACGTCGCCGGCGCCCGCCACGGCCTCGCCGAGACACTCGCCCGCCGCCGAGCCGTTGATGGAGAAACCCCTCGACCCGAGGCCTGCATCCACTGCGTTCGTCAGGTTCACCGGAGCAGGAGACGCCGACCCGTAGATGACGTAGATGACACCCCAAGCGTCCCCTTGCACGTGGTTCTGGCCCCTCTGGGAGGCCGAGCCCGCCCCCACGACGACGTCGTCAAAGCCGTCGCCATTCACGTCGCCGGCGCCGTCAACCACGTCGCCGGTGAAGTCAGCGTAATAGCTGCCCCTGATCGCGAAGCCGGCGCCCGGCCCCAGGCCCGCATCCGCCGCCGACGTCAGGTTCACCGTGCTCGGCGACGCGGATCCGAATATCACATACGTGATGCCCGCGAGGCCGAGGTAGGGTCCTGTCTGCGCCCCGGGAGCCCCCACCACCAGGTCGTCCCTGCCGTCGCCGTTCACATCGCCCGCGCCGGCAACCGAGGCGCCCAGTTGGCCACCCGATGCCGCGGGGTTGATGGCGAAGCCCCTCGACCCCAGGCCGGCATCCGCTGCGCCCGTGAGGTTGACCGGGCCAGGCGCTGAGGCCGAGCCGTAGATCACATAAGTGGCGCTGGGGTTGGTGGGTATGAGTTGACCGACTGTGAGGTTCTTCTCGGGTGCGCCCACGATGACATCGTCGAGCCCGTCCCCGTTCACGTCGCCGGCGCCCGCCACCGAGGCGCCGAGCTCATCCCTCACCGCCGCGCCGTTGATGGCGAAGCCCCTCGACCCCAGGCCGGCATCTGCTGCCGTGGTCAGGTTCACCGCAGCGGGAGACGCCGACCCGTACACCACATAGGCGTAGCCGGGGCTGTTGCGCCAGTCGCCGGGCGCCCCGACGATCACGTCATCAAAGCCATCGCCATTCACGTCACCGGCGGCGGCCACCGACGTGCCCAACTGGTCCCCGGAGTAGTACGGGGAGCTCTCGAACCTCCTCGCACCGGTGATGGTGAAGCCCCGGGATCCCATGGCGGCCAGGTTGACGCTGGCGGATGAGGCCGAGCCGAAGACGACATGGCTGGTGCCGCGGGTGAGACGGGACCAGTACGCCCCCACGATGACGTCATCGATGCCGTCGCCGTTCACGTCGCCGGCGGGGGCCACCGCATCGCCGCTCTGGTCCATATTGAATGCGCCCTCGAGCTGCACGTTCGCCTGCGTCAGCAGGTCGACGGTGCCCTCCTCCTGGGGCAGCACGCCCAGCGCGGTCGCGGAAAGGCCGAGCACCGTGGCGGTGGTGGCTGCGAGTACGACACGCGACCGCAGGCGAGGGCGGCGTGGCAAGGAGCGATGGAGAGGCGTCATGGGGGCTCCGGGGACGAAGAACGAACGAGCGGAATAAACAAAATCACACCCGCGCGCCGCGACGCCCACCACTGGGTGCGCGCGCGGGACGGCGCGACGCCACCGCCCACGGAAACCGGATCAGGCTAGCCGCTGCCCCCATGCCCCGCGCGGAGGTCGGGTGCGAGGGCCGAATGGCCCCTCGCAATTTTGAGTCATGCGCACACGGCGTATCCGATGACTCAGCCGCTCGTGAGCAGCGACGCACAGTCGCTGTAGGGCACCTGGCCGGTCGGGCTCGCCGCGATGGCCGTCGCCACCTCGGACGGGATGGGGGTCCACCGTGCCGGCATCTTCGCGGCCAGAGTGGGGCTCAGCACGTAGATGAGCGCGAAGTTGACGACCCAGATGGACGGCGCCATCGACATGCCGACGGTCGTGCTGACAGCCCCCTTCTGGTTGGGCACCAACTGCGCCGCCCCGGCACCCTGCTGGGCCGCATTCCCGAAGACCGCCTCACTTGTGTAGGCAGAGCGGTAAAGCGCGCGCAGGGAATCCCTGGCTCCGTTCGCCCTGCACCACGTGCCGAGATAGCCGCCCGGGGCGATCACGGCGTTCACCTGCCGAGTGGGCGCGCTCGTGTTCGCCGGGCTCTGCAGCAGGCCCTGCTCGTTCACCATCAACCCGTAGCTGGCGAGCACCGTGGGGGTGAGCACCCCGTTGACGTTCGACCACAGCGGCCGGTTGCGGGTGTTGGTGAGGATGCGGACGCTCTGGTCCACCAGCTTCGCGGGTGCCGCCTTACCGCCCTTCCCCTTCCCCGTTACGAAGAGGCGATACTGCCGCGGGGTGAAGCCATCCGACTTGTCGAGGCCGATCGCAGCGGCGATGCGCTCTGCACGTGCCTGGCCGAGCGGGGCGTTCACCTGCGCCGTGCTCGACGCCTAGGTCGGGGCGATGTGCTGGTATCGCGGCGTGCCGGCGTACGGCTGGGTGAAGCCGGACTCGTACGGATGGGTTTCGCCCGACGCTCCGAGCCCCGGCCCGTTGCCGGCTGCGGGCAGTGCGAAAGCGCCCAGCGCCACGGCGGCGAGGGCCATGGCCGGTGCGGATATTCGTGTGCGGATCATGTGGGGCACGGAGGATCTCTCTCGTGGTTGCGCGGGTGCCGCTGATTCAAGAGGGTGGCCGAAGCAGCCTACGCCCCGGGCCGTTCCCCGATGAGATGCCGCGCCACGGTGGGGTCGGTGGCCTGCGCGATCATGTCCCACCAGGCGAGGTCATCGCGGTCGCCGCGCAGCAGCACGACATCCTCCGGGGGGCCATCCGGGGAGTACGCGGTGACCTCGAAGGTTCCGGTCGCCGGCGTGAGCGCCGCGTAGTTCACCGACATCTGGCGGGGGTCGGCCCGGAAGTAATCGGTGGCGATCTCGCGGGTCTGCTTGGCATTCCCGGCAGGAGCCTTGAACTTCATCAGCAGCGTGTTGTGAAACCGTGGCTGCTCCCGGCCATCGGGCAGCGAGCCGGTCACGCTCTTCATCGTGGGCGGAAGCGTCGCCTGCAGGCGCTCGATGAGGGCCTGGCCCCCGTCGTCGTGGCGGGCCCGGACCTGGATCAGGATGGTCATGTCGCTCATCGGCGTGAGGCTACGTGCCTGCCACTGCGCGCGAGGGCGCAACGATGGAGCGCGGCCATCTACCCCGTGACGGGGGTCCGTGCGGTGCGCGGGCTGATGCGGATGGCCCGCGACTGCGTGGTGGTGAGCGCAGGGTTTGTGGCTGATGATCGGGTGGTGCCGGTCACTCTGCGGGTGACGGTACGGATGGCAACCGCGCGAACGGTCACGACCTTGGTGCGCGTGGCTCCTGCGGGCAGGTCGCCGAGGGCAAAGCACAGCGTGCGCCCAGATCGTGTTGCGCCAGCGGTGCGTGTGACCACCAGGTTCTGAGGCAGCCTCAGGCACGAGGTCACCGAGGCAGCCGTGGCGGTTCCGGTGTTGGTGGTGCGGATGCCAAGGCGCATCGCCTGACCACTGATGAGCCGGGCGCGGCTTGGCAGCACCGTGGGTCTGAGGGTGGTGGTGGTGACCACTGCGGCAGTGGGCGTCACCGCGCTTGACGTTGCCGACGCCGGTGAGGTGCCCGTCGCGTTCGTGGCCGTGACGGTGAAGGTGTAGCGGGTGCCGTTCGAAAGGCCCGTGATGGTGCAGTTGGTGGAGGGCGCCGTGGCCGTGCAGGTGCCGCCGCCGGGCGAGGCCGATGCCGTGTAAGAGGTGATCGCGGCCCCCCCGCTGTACACGGGCACCGCCCACGACACCGTGGCCTGGCCGCTGCCGGGCGTCGCAGTGACAGATCCCGGAGCGGCTGATGGCGACACGACCTTCACCACATAGGCATCCGTGTCGAAACTCGTCAGCGTCGTGGAACCGAAGGCGGCGGTGCCATCGAAAGGCCCCGCAACGATCGCAGAGCCGTCAGCCAGTGTGCCGACATCCCACCCCTTGTCTTCACCGCTGCCACCCCCCTGCGTGGCCCACAGGAAGGAGCCCGAGGAATCCACCTTCGCGACGAAGACATCCCAGTCTCCTGCGCTGGTGAGCGTGGTGGAGCCGAAGTCGGCGGTGTTCTCGAACGACCCCGACACGATCGCCGAGCCGTCGACCAGCGCACTGACCCCCCAGGATTCCGTGCCGTCATCTCCCGTGCCACCAGCCCGCGTGGCCCAGAGGAAGGTTCCTGAGGAATCGACCTTCGCGACGAAGTAGTCCTCCTCACCGGCGCTCGTGAGCGTGAATGGCCCGAAGGAGGCAACATCTTCGAAGTACCCCTCAACGATTGCCGAGCCATCGGCAAGTGCGCTGGTGCGGAAGCCCGCGTCATCAGCGGTACCACCGGCCTGCGTGACCCAACTAAAGGATCCCGAAGGGTTGATCTTCGCCACGAAGATGTCGCTGTCCCCTGTGCCGGCGAGCGTGGTGGACCCGAAGGTCGCGGGTCCTTCGAAGGCCCCGGTCACGATCGTCGAGCCATCCGCCAGCGTGCTGACGCCAACGCCTTCGTCGTTGTCCGTGGTGCCACCGGCCTGTGTGGCCCACACGAATGAGCCGGACGCGTCGACCTTTGCGACGAAGATGTCCTCCTCACCGGCGCTCGTGAGGGGGGTGGAGCCAAAGGTTGCGGTACCCTCGAAGTACCCGGTCAGGATCGCCGATCCGTCCGCGAGGGTGCTGACGTACCACGCCTTGTCAGATGAAGTACCGCCCGCCTTAGTGGCCCAGACGAACGAGCCGGAGGCGTTGATCTTCGCAACGAAGACGTCGCTGGCCGCGGCACTAAGGGTGGTAGTCCCGAAGGTGACGTTGCCCCTGAACTGCCCGGTCACGATTGCCGAGCCGTCAGCAAGCGCGCTCACGCCATAGCCAGCGTCGGACAGCGTCGAGCCCGCGCGTGTGGCCCAGACGTACGACCCCGAGGCGTCAAGCTTCGCGACGAAGATGTCGTTATATGTCGTGGTGCTGCTGGTGAGGGTGGTGGAGCCAAAGGTGACGTTGCCCCTGAACAGCCCGGTGACGATCGCCGAGCCATCCGCCTGCGTGCTGATGGCCTCGGTCTCGGCGACGCTGGAGCCGTCGTTGGCACCGAACGACTGCGCGGCCCAGGGGAAGAGGGGCGCGGCGAGCGCGGGGCTCGCGCCGAGCCCAAAGGCAACGACGACGGCAGTGATCAGGGCGCGGCGGATGATGCGCATGGAAATAATTGTACGCACAGAAGGGTGATTTCCACCATATGGACGTGGGTAATTGCCACCGTATCGGCGTGGGGGATTGCCACCGTATGGCCGCGGCGAGCGCGGGGGGCGGGCGTCAGAAATCGGGCTGCAACGAGGAAGGGGCCCCGGAGGGCCCCTTCCTGAAGCGGTTTCGCATTACTTGCGACGTCACATCAGCTGTGAGCGGTCATGCTGTGGGACCGGAATTGGCCACCCTCTGTCCACACCAGGTCTGC
>JBIIQA010000010.1:0-24683 GCA_044342355.1 Miltoncostaeaceae bacterium
CTGCCATTTCGATGTCCACGTGCCAATGGACCCGCATCGGAACGGGAATGCCCGGGTCCGTAAACGCCCCCGCATCGCCGAGTGGTGCCTTACTGGGCCCGATTCTTCCGCAGCGGCTGCCACGACCAGTAGGTGGCGCAACGCCAGGCCCACTCGAACGGCCCGTAGCGGAAGCGATCGAGCCACCAGGTGGACCACCAGAGCTGAAGCGCCCACACCCCGAGGATCCATGCGGCGATGACGGTGCGCGTGATTCCGACGTCTGCCAGCAGCCAGCCCAGGGTGGTGAGCCCGAGCATGGTCTGCGCCAGGTAGTTGGTCAGCGCCATCCGGCCGGCGTTGCGAAACAGCCGCAGCGGGCCTCGGCCGGAACGGCTCCACAGGATGATGAGGGCCATGTAGCCCAGGGCCATGGGGATGAGGCCGACGCCGATCGGGATGGTGCCGCTGATGGCAGTGTCGGGGGACCATCCGTCCGCGATGTGCTGCACCGGGGCGGCCACCGTGATGGCCGTGCCCATCCCGATGCCTCCGAGCGCGAGGCGCCGGTAGAAGGCCGCGTCACGCTTCCCCTGCACGATACCCAGCCGGTAGAGCGCCACCCCGATGAGCATGAAGCCCAGGGCACGTCCCACCACGTTGAGTACAAACCAGGCCTCGACGGCGGGCGCAATGGTGCCTCCATCGGCGAACCAGTACTTCCCGAGCCCGAGCGCACTCGAGTTCGCCGCGGTCTGGACAAGCGGCGCAACCGCCGTGCTGGCCAGCGCGAGCACCGCGCCCGCGCCGGCGAGCACGCCGGCAGGCAGGCGACGAAGCAGCAGCACCACCGGAGCGCAGGCGGCGTAGATCACCAGAATGTCGCCGAACCAGATCGTCGCATGCACCAGTCCAACGGCGGCCAGCAGCGCGAATCGCCACAGGCTCAGCCACACGACCCGCCGCCCCTTGGCCGCAGCCCTCTCGGCAAAGATCACCACGCCCACGCCGAACAGCAATGAGAACAGCGCCATCATCTTCTGATCGATGAAGACCATGGTGAGCACGCCGAGGACGGAGTCGAACGGCTGGCCGATGCCATCCGCCGACACATTCACGTAGCCGGCCGTGCTCAGGCCAAAGGCCAGCGCGTTCATGGGGAGGATGCCCAGGATGGCCACCCCGCGGATGGTGTCGAGTGACGCGACCCGCTCGGCGGCCGGTACCGGGCCGCTTTGGTGAGGTTGGCTCATCCGACTGAGTATCGGTCATGACGGACCTGTCGTCATCCGCCTCCGGGATGACTCGGGTCATCTCCGGGGCCAGACCGGCGCCCCATCCCGCACGTCATATCAGGTGGTGCTCGTGCGCGAAGGAGGGCAGCGGTCGCCTCGTGACCCGCACGGCCGATCCGGGGCACTGCGCCCGGGGTCGGTGCTGCTCGATCCCGTCGAGGGCCGCCTCGCACCCTCGGCAACAGCGAAGGGGCCCCGGAGGGCCCCTTCCGTGCCGCCTATAGGTGACGCCTCACATCAGCTGCAGCCCGAGGTGCTCCCGCAGTTCATGCACTTGTAGCAAGAGCCCGAGCGCACCATGGTCCAGCCGCAGGAGCCGCAGATCGCGCCGTCCTGGTCGAGCTGCACCGTGAGGCCGGCGCTCTGGGCGAGGCCGATATCGAGGGAGGTCTGCTCCTTCGATGCGACCGGAGCCAACTCGGTGACGACGGCGCCCTGTGCACTGGCCTCGATGGCCACCGGCTGCTGGCCCGCGGGCACCTGGCCCTCGAGCTCGGCACGCATCTGGTCGGTGATGATGCCCACCGAGCGCTTCTCGTCCTCGGTGAGGAACTTGGCCGAGAGCCAGCGCACCAGGTAGTCGACGATCGACTTGGCGCTCGGGATCTCCGGGTTGCCGGTGAAGCCCGACGGGTCGAACCGCATGTGGCTGAGCTTGTTGGCCAGCGTGCTGAGCGGCACCCCGTGCTGCAGGGCCAGCGACATGACGATGGCCAGGGAGTCCATGAGGCCACTGACCGTGGAGCCCTGCTTGGCCATCTTCATGAACACCTCGCCCGGCGTACCGTCCTCGTACATGCCGACGGTGATGTAGCCGTCATGGTCGAGGATGCGGAAGTGGTGCGTGATGGCCTGGCGCTCGTCCGGCAGGCGTCGGCGGTTGACCTTGGCCGGCGCGGCGGCGGCGTCGGTTGCCGCCTTCATGTCGGCGGGCGACTCCTTGCCCGTGGACAGCGGCTGCGTGCGCTTGCTGCCGTCGCGATAGATGGCGAGCGCCTTGACGCCCTCCTTCCATGCGAGCACGTAGGCGGCCGCGATGTCCTCGGGCGTGGCCTCGTTCGGCATGTTCACGGTCTTGGAGATGGCACCCGAGATGAAGGGCTGCACTGCGCCCATCATCTTGATGTGGCCGCGGTAGTGGATGCTGCGCTCACCGTTGGCCGGGGTGAAGGCGCAGTCGAACACCGCGAGGTGCTCGTCCTTCAGGCCCGGGGCGCCCTCGATGGTCTCGTTCTCATCGATGAAGGCCACGATCTGCTTGATGGCCTCCTCGTGGTAGCCGAGCTTCTCAAGGGCCGCAGGCACGGTGTTGTTGACCATCTTGATGACGCCGCCGCCCACCAGGCGCTTGTACTTGACGAGCGCGATGTCAGGCTCGACGCCGGTGGTGTCGCAGTCCATCATGAAGCCGATGGTGCCCGTGGGTGCCAGCACCGACGCCTGCGAGTTGCGGTAGCCGAAGATCTCACCGCGGTCGACGGCGACGTCCCACGACTCGCGGGCGGCGCTCAGGAGTGCCTCATCCCGCACGCGGCCGTCGGGGATGTCCTGGGCGGCGCGACGGTGGCTGCGGATGACGCCGTTCATGGCCTTGGCGTTGGGCTCGTAGCCCTCGAACGCACCCATGCGCTCGGCAAGGCGCGTGCTCATGGCATACGCACGGCCGGTCATGAGGGCAGTGATGGCGGAGGCGTACTCGCGGCCGTCCTCGCTGTCGTACGGCAGGCCGTGGCTCATGAGCAATGCGCCGAGGTTGGCGTAGCCCAGGCCCAGCTGGCGGTACTTGCGGGCGTTCTCACCGATCTTCTCGGTGGGGTACCCCGAACGCGCCACAACGATGTCCATGGCCGTGATGAACACATCGATTGCCTGCTGGAAGTCGTCCACCTGGAAGGTGCCGTTCTCGTCCACGAACTTCATGAGGTTGAACGAGGCCAGGTTGCAGGCGGAGTCGTCGAGGTGCATGTACTCGCTGCACGGGTTGGAGCCGTTGATGCGGCCCGACACCGGGCAGGTGTGCCAGCGGTTGATGGTGCTGTCGAACTGCATGCCGGGGTCACCGCACACCCATGCGGCCTCGGCGATCTCCTTCATGAGCTCGCGGGCCTTGACCGTCTCGACCACCTCACCGGTGGTGACGGCCGTGGTGTGCCAGTCGGCGCCGGCCTCGTAGGCGTACATGAACTCGTCGGTCATGCGCACCGAGTTGTTGGCGTTCTGGAACTGGATGCTGTGCCAGGCCTCGCCGTTCAGCCCCATGTCGTAGCCCATCTCGCCGAGGGCCCAGGCCTTCTTCTCCTCGGTGGCCTTGCAGTTCACGAAGGCGCGGATGTCGGGGTGGTCGACGTTGAGGATGACCATCTTGGCCGCGCGACGGGTGGTGCCGCCGCTCTTGATGGCGCCCGCGCAGCTGTCGGCGCCACGCATGAACGAGACGGGGCCCGAGGCCTCGCCGCCGCCCGAGAGGCGCTCCTTCGACGAGCGGATGGCCGACAGGTTGATGCCGGATCCCGAGCCGCCCTTGAAGATGATGCCCTCCTTGCCGATCCACGACAGGATGGAATCCATGGTGTCCTCGACCGAGAGGATGAAGCAGGCCGAGCACTGCGGGTTCTCGCGCATGCCGACGTTGAACCAGACGGGCGAGTTGAATGCGGCCATCTGGTTGGCGAGCAGGTGAGTGAGCTCGTACTCGAAGACCTCCGCCTCGTCCTTCGAGTTGAAGTAGCCCTCCTCGAGGCCCCACGCCTTGATGGTGAGGGCGACGCGGTCGATGAGCTGCTTGACCGAGTACTCGCGCTCGGGTGAGCCCATGGCACCACGGAAGTACTTGGAGGCCACCACGTTGGTGGCGAGCTGCGACCAGTCCGCCGGCACCTCGATGTTGTCCTGCTCGAAGACGCTGGTGCCATCACCGGAGGAGATGCCCGCCGTGCGACGTTCCCACTCGAGGAGGTCGTACGGGTGCTTGCCCTTCGTGGTGAAGTGCCGCTGCAGGCCCAGGGCCTTGCCGCGCTTGGCCTTTGTCTTCTCGCTCGGCGCCGTGCCGACGACCTCAGTCGCCATCGTTAGCCTCCTCAGGCTTCGTGTGTGCAGTGCTTGTGTCTTCCTCTACCCCGAGTCCACCTGCGAGTGCCCGGAGGCGTCGGCGCGGAGGGCGCTCGGCCGGGGCGGGCTCGGTGAGCAACTCGAACATGTGCTCGTCGAGCGGGCGCTGGCCCCGGGGGAGCGGTGGCTCCATCTCCAGGCGCCGGAGCTCGTCGGCGAACTCGTCGGTGTCCTCGAACTGCCGGTACACCGACGCAAACCTCACGTACGCAACCGTGTCTACATCCTTCAGGCGACGGAGGGCGAGCTCGCCGATGGCGCTGCTCGATACCTCCTGCTTCAGGCGGTTGCGCAGGCTCACCTCGATGTCGCGCACTGCCGACTCGAGGTGGGCGGTGGGAACCGGCCTTTTGTGGCATGCCCGCTGCAGGCCCGACAGCAGCTTCTCACGGTCGAAGGACTCACGCTCTCCATCGCCCTTGATCACGATCAGCGGCATCTCTTCCACGTGCTCGTAGGTGGTGAAGCGCCTGCCGCACGTCTGGCATTCCCGCCGCCGACGTATGGCGTCTTTCGTGTCAGGAACGCGCGATTCCATGACACGGTGCTCTGAACCCTCGCAAAATGGGCAAATCATGCGATAAATACTATGGGTGGGGTGTGCCACATGGGGCGGCACACTACATCTAGTGGTGCCCACGATGCAAGACAGGATTTCGCGCCGAATGTTGCAATCTGGCAGCAAAGAGCGCGAAAACGCCGCAGAGGCGGCAATCCCCGGAAGGGGACCGTCCCCCGGGGCCCGGGTGCAATAATGCCCGCCGTGACTGAACCCCCGGGTGCCGTGGACGACGATTCCGATATGCCCGTGCCCCGTGTCCATGACCGCATGGGGCGCCGCAGTGGAGTAAACCGCCGTTGAGCGTGCTGTACCTGCTGATGGGCATCGGTGCCGTACTGCTCATCAGTGTGGGCACCGGCTACTTCGTGGCCCAGGAGTTCTCCTACATGGCCGTGGACCGGTCGCAGCTGGCCGCGCGCGCGGAGGCCGGCGAGGCACGGGCGCGCCTGGCCCTGGGGGTGACCCGGCGCACCTCATTCATGTTGTCGGGCGCGCAACTGGGCATCACCATCACCGCCCTCGTCGCCGGTTACGTGGCCGAACCCCTGATCGGCGACTCCCTCAGCACCATCCTGGGGGGCATGGGTGTGCCCGAGGCCGTGTCGATCACCATGGCGTTCGTCATCGCTCTGCTGGTAGCCACCATCCTGCAGATGATCATCGGGGAGCTCTTCCCCAAGAACCTGGCCATCGCGCGGCCCGAGCCGGTGGCGCTCTGGCTTGCGGCGTCGACCACCGCGTTCCTGAAGGCGTTCGGGTGGCTGATCTGGTTCTTCGACCAGTCGTCAAACCTTGTGCTGCGCCTGCTGCGCATCGAGCCCGTGCACGACGTGGAGCATGCGGCCACGGCTCGCGACCTCGAGCGCATCATCGCCGACTCGCGCGAGCGCGGGCAGTTGTCGGACGACCTCGCGGTGATGATCGATCGCATCCTCGACTTCCCCACCGAGGACGTGGAGCACGCCATGGTGCCGCGGGCCCGCGTGGCGGTGGTGAGCGATGAGGACACCCTGGGCGAGGTGCGCGGACTCATGAAGAGCGGGCACTCCCGGTATCCCGTGCTAGAGGAGGACACCGACCGGATCCTGGGCGTGGTGCACCTGGCCGATGTGCTGACGATGGACATGCCGGCCGATACCGCGGTGACCGAGATCATGCGCCCTGCTCTGGTGGTGTCGAACCTGACGCTGCTGCCTGAAGCGCTTCGTGAACTTGGGTCGTCGAGCAACCAGCTGGCCTGCGTGGTGGACGAGTACGGCGGGTTCAGCGGGGTACTCACCCTCGAGGACCTGGCAGAGGAGCTGGTGGGTGAGATCGCCGATGAGCATGACGAGGACGCCGACGAGCCCACGCCGCCCATTCACGACGCCCACGGCTGGCTGATCGGCGGCGACGCGCACGTGGACGAGGTGGAGCGCTCGCTGCGGATCACCCTGCCGGAGGGCGACTACGAGACGATCGCCGGCCTCATCATCGCGCACCACGGCGGCCTGCCCGATGAAGGCGAGACCGTACGGGTGGAACTGCCCCTCGACCCCGCCACGCTCCTCGACGAGGACGACGTCCCCCGGGCCCTGCTGTTTCAGGTGGTCACCATCGGCAACCACGTGCCCGCCAAGGTGCGGGTGACCGCCGAGGGGCCGTCATGACCGGGGCCACCGTGGGCATCGTGCTGGCCACCATCGCGCTCATCGCCCTGAGCGCCTTCTTCGTGGCAGTCGAGTTCGCGCTCATCGGGTCGAAGCGCCACCGGCTGGAGGAGGCCGCCGAGCACAGCCGCGCGGCGCGGGCGGCGCTGCGCAACGCGTCGGAGCTCACCATGCTGCTGGCCGGTGCCCAGTTGGGCATCACGCTGTGCGCGCTGGGGCTGGGTGCCCTCACCAAGCCGGCGGTGCACGACTGGCTCATGCCCCTACTGAGTGCCGCCGGCCTGCCCGAGGTCACGGCCGACGTGCTGGCATTCGCGCTGGCGCTGTTCATCGTCACCTTCCTGCACCTGGTCATCGGTGAGATGGCGCCCAAGTCGTGGGCGATCACCCACCCTGAGAAGTCGGCGATCCTGCTCTCGCTGCCCATGCGTGCGTTCCTGCGCGTCACCCGGCTTCCGCTGAGGGTCCTGAACCAGACGGCCAACTGGATGCTGATGCGCGTGGGGGTGAACCCCGTTGACGCGGTTCTCACGGGTCAGGACCCCGATGGCCTGCGCCACCTGGTGGAGCATTCGGTGAATGTGGGCGCGCTGGACGTGGGCTACTCCGCCCAGATATCCGGTGCGCTCGAGATGCAGGAGGACACTGTGGGCTCGCTGGTGCGTCGCGGGCGCGGCCTCACGGTGGTGCCGCCCGACGCCACGGTGCGCGATGTGCAGGACGCCACGCGCCGCACCGGTCACCTGCGGGTGCTCATGGGTACCGACGGCCACATCGACCGCGTGGTGCATGTGCGCGACACCCTCATGCACTCCCTGGGCGCCAACGCCGCGCAGTTCGCGCGGCCGGTGTTCACCATCCCGGCCGCCACCACGCTTCACGCGACGCTGGCCACCATGCGCCGCACCCGTAATCACCTGGTGCTGGTCACCGACCGGGGTGGTGTGCTGGGCGTGATGACCCTCGCCGACGTGCTCGCCCGGTTGCTTCCACCCGGGACCGCTGCCCGCTAAGCCAGGAAGCGCACCCTCCGGATGGGCCAGTAGATGAGCTCAGCCTGACCGATCACGTTCGCCTGCGGGGTGAACGCCGCGTTGCGCTCCACCCACACGTGCGCATCGCATGAGCCGGGCCGGTTGTCGCCGAGAACCAGGATCTCGTCCTTGGGAACCGTGGGGAACGACACCTCGTAGTCCGGGGTGATCGCGCCGTCCACCACAAGCGGACGGCGGGTCGTCTCGCCCGGACCCGTCACGTACGTCACGTAGGTGGTGTCGCCCTCGCCGAGCTGCTCGTCCACGGCCTCATCGGGCCCGAAGGAGTTGGGCTCCGCCACGCGGCGCACAGCCAGCGCGCCCTCGGGGCGGAGCGCCGGATCGGGATTTGATGCCGAGATGGTCTCCCGCTCCACGGTGACCGTGTCGCCCGGCAGCCCCACCACGCGCTTGACGAAGGGCACATCGCCGGGCTCACTGCATGCGGCGCGGGCTCCACGCGTGGGGTTGAACACCACCACGTCACCGCGGGAGATATCGCGCGCCTTGTAGATGAGCCGGTTTGCGATGACCCGGTCGGGTGCCCGGTCGCCCGTGGAGTTGGCGCCCTGGATGGCGGGGTACATCGAGTTGGTGGGGATCTCATATGGCTTGGCGATGGACGCCTGGATCACGAACGCCAGGGTCACAGCCACCGCCACCGGCAGGATGAGGTCCTTGATGAACTTGCGCATGCGGGGCTAGGCGCTTGCCGGGGGCTCGCCGCCGCCACGGCGGCGCGACATGAGCAGGTAGACCACGAAGGCGGCGATGGCGAGGCCGCCCGCCACGATCACGGCGATCATCACGGCGGGAAGGCCGCTGCCGCCGGAGTCGGCATCGGCCACCCCGTCACCGGCCGTGGTCGAGGTGCCATCTGCGCCGGTGCCATCTGCGCCGGGCACGTCGCTCGACGCGCCGGAGGCCGAGGTGCCACCGCACGCGCCGTCGGGCCGGCGGATGTTCGTGAGCTCCGCCTGCCGGATGACGTCCACCGCCGCGCCGTACTGCTGCTGGTCGGGCCGGATGATCCTCAGGGCATCCTCGAACTCCGCGAGGGTGTAGCACCCGTTGATCTGCCCGTTGTCCTCGTAGTCGGCGAGCACCTGCCGGCCACCTGCGAATGCGGGCATCGCGAGAACGCCCATGAAGAGCGCGGCGATGAACGACACGGCTACGCTGCGTCGGATGATGGCGGGAATCACGGGCGCGAGCGTACCCCTTGGGGGGGTCACCCGCTGAGCGGGGCGGTATCCCATGCCCGGGCGGCGATGGTTGCCGGAGTGGTGCTGTTCGCCGCCTGGGCGGTGCTCACCGCCCTGAGCGGCGGCATCGATCTGGGAGATGGCCTGGCCACCCGCGGGGCCACCGCGGCCATGCTCGCCATGCTCGTGGCCGCGCCCTTCACCGCCTGGGCGGTCATGCGTGCGCGAGACCGCGCGGCCTTGCGGTCGGGACCGGCGCTCCTGGCCATCGCCGGCATCGTGGGCCTGGTCATCTGGTCGGCGGTGTCCATCGCGTGGGCGCTCGCGGGCGACCTCGCGTGGACCGAGGCCAACCGCATGGTGCTGGCCGCGCTCGCCCTGCTGCTCGGGATCTCCCTCGGCGCCCTCGTGCCGCGTGCGCAGGAACGCTTTGCCCTCGCGCTCACGGTGGCTGCTGCGCCGGTGATCATCTGGGCGCTCCTCGCCCGGTCCCTGCCCACGGTGTTCGGCAGCGACTACGAGCCCTCGCGCCTGCAGGCGCCGGTGGGCTACTGGAATGCCCTCGCGCTCGTCTGCGTGCTGGCCGTGCCCGGCCTGTTGTGGTGGGCGGGGAGGGGCGGGGCGGATGAGCGCGATGTCATGGGCTCCGCCGCTGGCATCGCGGTGGCCGTCACCACCCTGGTGCTCACCTACTCGCGTGGCGGACTGCTCGCACTCATGCTTGTGCTGGCGATCGTGATCGGCCTCACCCCCGGCCGGGTGCGCCAGATCTCTGCGGTGATCGGCGGGCTCGCGGGGGCGATCCTGCCGGCCTGGTACGGCCTCACGACAGACGCGCTTACCGACGACGCCCTCATCGCCGCCGACCGCAGCGACGCCGGGCTCGGCCTGCTGTGGCGCGTGGTGGCCGCGCTGATCATCGCGGGGGCCGTGGCGTGGGCCGCAGAGAAGCTGCTGAGCGGCAGGCTCACCCGCCGTCGCGTGGGAGCGGGCGCGCTGGTGGTGCTGGTGACGGCCGTCGCCGTGGCCGGGGGCTACGCCCTGGCCAAACCGCGCGAGGTCGGCAACTGGATATCGGAGCGTTCCGCGGAGATCGCGGGAACCTCCCCGGGCCTCGCCAACACGCCGGGCAGGCTCGGCAGCCTCGACACCAACCAGCGCGTGGAGTGGTGGGGGGAGGCGGCGCGGTCGGTGCAGGAGAGCCCCGTCATCGGCGAGGGAGCGGGATCGTTTCCCCTCGTGCACCTGCGTGAACGGGCCACGGGCGAGGATCGCCTGAACGTACGTCAGCCGCACAACCTGGTGCTCGAGGTGCTCTCGGGGCTCGGCGTGGTGGGTCTGGCGCTGCTCGCCTGCCTGCTCGGCGGGATCATCTGGGCCGTGGTGCGGGCATGGCAGGACCGCGCACCACCCGCCACCGCGCTTCCGCTCGCCGTGGTGGCCGCCTTCCTCCTCCAGTCGCAACTCGACTGGACGTGGACGGTGCCCGCCCTCACCATGGTCGCCATGGCGGCCGGCGGGGTCATCATCGCCGCCGCGGCGCCCGGCCCGGCACCACCCGGCCGCGCCCTGCCACGCCCGGCGGTGGCTGCTGCGTGGGCGGTGGTGCCCTTCCTCATGCTCAGCGCCCTCCTCCCCTGGTGGAGCCAGGAGAAGGTCTCATCGGGCAACCGGGCCATCTCGGCGGGCCAGCCCGCGGTGGCGGTGGAGCGGGCCGCCGAGGCATCCGCCCTCAACCCCCTGGCCATCCAACCGTGGTTGCTGCGCGCCCGGGCCTCGGCCCTGCAGGGCGACCCGGTGGGCCTGCGCGACGCCGCGCGACGCGCCACCGAGGTGCAGCCCGACAACCCGGCGGGCTGGTCGCTGCTGGCGATCGCCTACGGTGACACCGCGGCGGGCGCGGCGGCGTGGCGCCGGGTGCTCGTACTGAGCCCGCAGGATTCCCGTGCGCGCCTGGCACTGGAGGCCACCGAATGACCGACGCACCCACGCAGCTGATATTCGACCGCTCGGCCGATGCCTACGACACCTGTCTGGTGCCCGCGTTCTTCGACGAGTGGGCCGCCGAGGTGGCACGGCGGCTTGGCCCCGCGGGCGACGTGGTGATCGACGTCGGCTGCGGATCGGGCGTACTTGCCCCGCACCTCCTGGCAGGGGGATGGCAGCGGGTGCTCGGGGTCGATCCGTCGGAGGGCATGCTGGCGCGCGCGGCCGCGCGCACCCCGGGCGCCGCATGGGTGCGCGGCGACGCGGCAGCACTTCCCGTGGATGACGCGCAGGCCGATGCCGTGGCGTCGAGCTTCGCGCTGATGTTCATCCCCGACCCCGCACATGCCCTGCGCGAGATGGCCCGCGTCGCGCGGCCCGGAGCACCCATCGTGGTGTCGACGTGGGGATCGCTGCATGACGTGCCGGCATTTGGCGCGATCTGCGACGGGCTGGTGGACGTGGGTGGCAGCGATGCCGCCGACCTGCTGCGCCGTGCGTTCTCGATGGGCGACCCCGACGCGCTCTCGGCCATCGCCGATGCGGCCGAGCTGCCGGAGCGCCGGGTGGCCACTCACCACGTGACCGCGCGCTTCCCCGGCGTTGAGGTGCTGGGCCGTGCCTACGCCACCGCACTCGGTCTGGGGGACGAGGGCCGGGCCGGTGAGCTCGCGCTGGCGCTCGAGCCGCGCCTCAGGCGATGGACCAACCCCGGCACCGGCGAGGTGACGTTCCCGATCACCGGGCTGATGATCGAGGGGGCGGGGCGGGGCGCCGCCTGAGGTCGACGATCGCGCTGCTGCGCTCCTGAGGAGTTCGCGGCGCTCATCCTGCAGCACATCGGGCAGCCGCGTACAGCGCTGCACAGAGGGAAATCCCTGCATTTCGGCCTATTTATTGACTGTGCACGCAATAACGTCGTATGCTGCGCGGCCGACCAAGGAGCCTGATGCCGTCACTTCCGCCTGCGATCAACCTGACTTTCACCACCAAGGGTGATGGACCCCTGGTGGTGGCCCTGCACGATGTGGGTCGCTCGCCGAAGGACCTGACGAAGGCCCTCAAGCCCCTTCTTTCGGACCACCGGGTGATGATCCCCGAGATGCGCGGCCACGGCGACTCGCCCTGCCCGGCGGGTCCGTGGAGCATCGACGACTTCGCATCCGACGTCGCGCGCCTGGTTGCGGGCGAGGGCGGCGGGGCCATCATGCTGGGGATCGGCCTTGGCGGGGCCACGGCGCTTGCACTGGCGCTCGGCCATCCGGGCCTGGTGTCGGGGCTCGTGCTGTCGGGCATCGGCCCGCGGGGGGAGGACTCCGACGGCCGCGACCGATGGATGCTCATCGCACGGGCACTGCGCGAGCGCAACCTCGATGAAGGCCAGGCGCTCGCCGCCGAGGCCATGGCCACCCGCCCCGACTGGCGCGGTGCCCTGGCGCAGGTGGATGCTCCCGTGGCAATCATCGCGGGCAGCAATGATCGGGCCGTGCCCGCGCAGGATCAGCGCGAACTGGCCATCTGGCTGCGTGCCGCGACGTTCGACGTGGTCGAGGGCGCGGGGCACGACATGGCGAAGGATGGCGGCAGCGATCTGGTGGCGGCCGTCAGGCGCCTGTCGGTGCCGGGCAAGGTGGAGGCGGTTACCGCCTAGAGATCGGCGTCGGGCGCCCCGCCCAGCGTCACGCGGATCCTCTCGCGGCGACGGCGGAGCGCCATCTCGCGCTGTTCCGCGCGCTGGCGCTTGCGGGGCGCGTCGGCGTAACGCCGGCGCGCCCACCACGAAGTCACCTGGGCCAGTCGGATCGCGCCGATGAGGGCCACGAACGGCACGAAGAAGCCCACGGCCGCCGTCACAATCTTGCCCTTCATCAGGCAGAGCACCACGAGGGTGAGGTTCACCGCGATGGCGACGGGGATTCCGATGGGCGCGTTCTCCACGTTGTCGGCCGTGATTCCCATCGGGCCGCTGCCGAGGATGAGCGCGGCCATCACGCACATCGTGGCCACCACCGCGTCGATCGACTTCTGCCCGGCGGCGCTCCAGTAGACATCGTCCAGGTGCAGGAAGAGCGCGAACTCATCGAGCACCAGTGCCGCGCCCGCGCCGAACAGGATCCCCAGCACCTCGAGCCACGGCGATGAGAACTCAAAGGCGAACTCGAGCATGCCCGCCACGAGCATGAGCAGCAGCCCCCACACCTGATGGTGGATGTGCACGCCGCCGATGTTGACGTCCCCGACGATGCCGCCCTTGGCCTCGCTCGGCACCTCGCCCCGGGCCGCGGCCTCGGCGGCGAGGGCCGCGGCGTCCACCCTCTCCCGGCGGATCTTCCTCGTGATTCCGCGGGTGATGAGGAATGTCACCGCGAAGGCGACGAGCATCCAGATGATGCCCGCGCGCCCCGAGGCGACGATGGTGTCGTCGTACCATCCCATCGGGACGACTACTCCTCGGCGTCGGCTTCGTCGAACCCGTTCAGCGCGGGCGCCTCATCGTCGCCACCCTCGAGCTCGCCCGCGGCAATCTGCGAGAGCGTGCGGATGACGGTGACGCACAGGGCTTCGCTCACGGCCACCTGGGCCGATGATCCATCGGCGTCCTGCAGCTGCACGGTCCAGTGCGGCACGACCCCGACCTCGGGGTTGACGTGCGGCGGGGTGACGGCGGCACCCACCAGGCTCTCGATGTTGACGCCGAAGAGCATGGCGGCCGGCAGCACGGTCTCCTCGGGCTCCCAGCCCCGGGCCTCGGCCGGCATGTCGCCGCGCATGGGCTCGGCCTCGGTGAAGGCGCCCATGAGGTTCTCGGCATCCTGACGGCTCACGAACGCGCTCACCTGAACCGACGGACCGCCGAGGAACACGAGGACGGCCGAGGGGATCTGCTCGGGCGTGGGACCCTCCTCGCCCTCGGGCACCTCGATCTGGACATCGACCGGACCGGCCTGGAAGCCGGTGGCCTGAAAAGCGATGGTGTGGCGCACGGAACCCTCTCGTCGTTGTGTAGCGTCGGCCGCGATGGGACGAAGCATTCTCTCACGCGGCACCGCACCGATGGTGTCCCCGCTCGAGCCGGGTGTCACGCCGGACCACCTGCTCGCCGCCGTGGCGCATCTCGACCGCCCGGTTCTCGTGCGTCACCTGGGCCGCACCATCATCGCCGCATGCCCCGACGAGGTGGCCACAGGCGCATCGGTGTGGGACGCCCTGCGCCGGCCGGGCGGGCGCAGGGCCGCGGCCGACCCCATGGCCGGTGGGTGGATCGGCTTGCTGGCGGACCGCCTGGCGGGCACCGTGGAACTGCTGCCGGGATCGCCTCCCGACGAAGCCGGGCCACCTGCCGCGAGCATCGCGCGCTACCCCGCAGTCATCGTGGTGGACGATGACGGCTCCGCGCGACTGGTGGCGCGGCGCGACGGCCCGGAGGCCGATGCGCTGTGGAATGCCGCACGCCGTGCGTGCCCCCTTCCCGCCGCCCCGCCGCCCGGATCAGACGTGCGCTCGTCGCTTCCCGGATCGCTGTATGAGGCCGCGGTGGATCACGCGCGGGGTCTCATCCGCGCTGGCGACGTCTACCAGGTGAATGTCGTGCAGCGGCTCGACGCCGAGTGGACGGCGGGCCCGCTCGCCCTGGCCCGGGCGCTGTGGGCGGCGGCGGGCCCGGCCCCGCACCGCGCGTACGTTGACCTGCCGGAGGGCACTGTGGTGTCCGCGTCGCCCGAGCGCATGGTGGCCACAGACGGCCGCGTGGCATGGAGCGAGCCGATCAAGGGAACGGCCGCACCCGGCCACTACCCCGCGCTGCGCCTCAGCGTGAAGGACCGCGCCGAGCACGTGATGATCGTCGACCTGGTGCGCAACGACCTCGGGCGCATCGCCTCCCCGGGTGGCGTATCGGTGCCCCACCTCATGTCGCGCCTCACCACCTCCTACGCCGACCACATGGTGAGCCGCGTGAGCGCCCATCTGCGCGACGATGTGGGGCCCGCCGAGGTGCTGCGCGCGGTGTTCCCCCCCGGTTCGGTGACGGGTGCCCCCAAGGTGCGCGCGGTCGAGGTGATCCGTGAGATCGAGCCGGTGGGGCGCGGACCCGCCTTCGGCAGCGTCATCGCGGTGGGCACCGACGGCTCGCTCGACGCCTCAGTGACCATCCGCACCGCATGGGTGCCCCGCGGTGCGCAACGTGCGCAGTACTGGTCGGGCGGCGCCGTGGTGTGGGACAGCGACCCGGTGGCCGAACGCGAGGAGGCCTGGCGCAAGGCGGCGCCGTTCCTCACCGCGATCGGGGCGGTCGGGCCATGAGCCACGTGGTGTGGCTGGACGGCGGGCTGGTGGATCCCGCGATGGCAGCCCTTCCCATCACCGACCCCGGCGTGCGCTGGGGTGACGGCCTCTTCGAGACCATGCGTGGCGAGGGTGGTCACGTGCCGCTCATCAACCGTCACATGGCGCGCCTGCAGGCGTCGATCACGGCGCTCGGCCTCGCCCCGGCACCATCCGAGGCGGAGGTGCGCCGTGCCGTGCAGGCCGTGATGGCCGAGGTGGACGGCGGCGTGCACCGCGTGAGGGTGACCGTCACCACCCGTCCCACCCTGCTGGTGGAAGCCACCGCATATGAGCCGGATCCGGCACCCGGGGTGACCGTCACCGCCCTTGCCGGAACGTGGTGGGCGGGCGATGAGATCCGCGAGCACAAGACGCTCTCCTACGCCGGCCACCGCATGGCCCAACGGCGCGCGGCGGCCCTTGGCGCCGACCACGCGCTGCTGCTTGACGACCTGGGGCAACTCGGCGAGGCAGATGCCGCCAACGTGTTCGTGGTGATGAACGGCACGCTTGTCACGCCGCCCGGCGAGGGGATCCTCGGCGGTGTCACGCGCGACGTGCTGATGGAGGCCGCAGAGGCCGAGGGCATCCCCGTCGAGGTGCGGCACCTCGCCGAGGCCGAGTGGCGCAACTGCGATGAGATGTTCCTGAGCAACGGCCTGGCGGGGGTCACCCCGGTGCTCGCGATCGACGGCGCGCCGGTCCGGGCCGGGCATGCGGGGCCCATCACCGATCGCCTGCGCGAGGCCTTCGCCCGCGCCGGCGGATGGGCCTGACCCCGGGCCCCTAGCCCTTGGTGCCCCTCGCGGCCTTGGTGCCATGGGCCGGCTTCTCGCGCATGGGCGGCGCCACGGTGCGGCCCAGCAGGCGCATGGCCTTGAGGCCGAGCGACAGCTTCTCGCGGTCGTCCGTTTTGCCGATGTCGAGTCCGGCGAGCTCGGTGATGCGGTCGAGCCGGTAACGGATGGTGTGGCGGTGGGTGTAGAGCGTGGCCGCGGTGGCGGCGAGATTGCAGTCGAGGTCGAGATAGGTGGACACGGTTCCCACGAGCTCGGTCTGGTACTGCTCGTCGTACCGCACAAGCGGCGCCATGGTCTGCTCGTAGAAGGCGTCGAGCTCCTCGGGCCGGTCGGCGAACACCTGGAAGAGCAGCTTGTAGGTGCCGGTCTCCTCGAAGGTGACCACCTCGCCGGAACGACCGAGCTTCTCGCCGATCGACAGCGCCAACTGGGCCTCGTCGATGGCCGAGCCCAGCCGCTCGGGGTCGGACTGGTTGCGTGACAGCGCGAGGGTGAGCGTGAGCCCGGGCACCGTGGGGCCGGTGGCGGCGAGCAGGCGGCGGGCGAGGGTATGCGCGAGATCATCGGGGCCCTCGCCCTCCTCTCCCTCGGCCCGCTGCGGCAGGAGGACCACCAGCAGGCCCTCGTGCCAGTCGACCAGCGCCTTGGGCCAGTGGAGTTCGAGAACCCCGCGGGTCTGCTGCATGAAGCGGCGCACAAGGCGCGGGTCGCTGATGACCCGGCCGTCGGCGTGGGGGTCCTGGAGGTGACCCACCAGGGCCACGGCGCCACGCGTGAGATCCGCCCCCAGATGGCGGGCCCGGCGGATGAGTGAATCGCGGCTCACCACCTCGCCGGCCAGCAGTTCCTCAATCAGCTCACCGCGCAGGCGGGCCTCGGTATCAACGCGGGTGTCCTCGCGGCGCCGCTCCACAAGAAGCGCGTCGGCGAGGGCCGGCAGGGCCACGTCGCCCGGCGCGGGGGCGTCACCCCACAGCACCAGCACGCCCGCGATGTCATCGACGCCCTCACTGCGCAGGCGGATGACGTGTGCGCCCTTCAGCCCCTTTGCCTCGAACGGCCCGAGGAGGGAGGCCGGGCCGTGGGTACGCGCATCCTCGATGGCGTCGGCCAGGGCGTCGTCGCGGGCCTCGGTGAGCCGCGCTGCGCCGCGCACGTCGAGGTACTCGTCGAGGATCGCCACGGGGCCGCCCAGGAGGTCGGCGGCGGCCTCGGCGATACCGGGGGTTCCCTGCCCCGAGATGAGCACCTGGCGCAGCACGGTGCGCACCTCGCCGTCGCGAGCCTGCCCGCTGATGGTGGCGTGGAGCGCCCGGAGCACCTCACCCCATGGGCGGTCATCGGGAATGACGATGACGGGGACCGTGGGCGTGCCTGAGATGGTGGCCCGGGTGATGACCGCCACCACGCCGGTGGGAAGGACCGTGGGCACGCCCCCGGGCGACACCAGAAGGGCGGCGTCCTCGGGACGGGCGGCGGGGTCGTCGAGCACGAGCGCCGCCACGCGTACATCCGCGGCACCGCCCTCGGGCACCACCACGGCGCCCTCCAGCGCGGGCAGCGCGACGAGATCGTCGAGTGGGCGTCCGATGGCGGCAGGGGCGACCGCCGCCTTCGCGCGGGCCTTGGGGCGGGTACTCACCCCTCAAGCATGGAGGAATGGGGGAAACCCGACAAGGGTTCAGGGGCACCGGCCAGCCGATTTGTACGCATGCACAAGGCCGCGGCGCCGCATATTGGCCCTCGAAAGGCCACCATGGGGGGCAGCCCGCCGTATTGTGGCCGAGCCGGATGACCGATTCCGGCGTGCGCCGCGTTCCCGGGGGCTTCTTCACACGCCCATTCGCCGCGCGCGAACGCTTCCAGGAGGATGGACCCACCCATGCCGACGCGACACAAGAACATCGGCGCCGCACAGTGGTTTGCCGACGAGAACGTCGTCGAGACCGTTGACCTCACGCTGCCCGAGAACAACGTCTTCGGCGAGAACGTCTTCGGCCCCGCCGCACAGCGCGCGCGCCTCCCCAAGGCCGTCTACCGCAAGCTGCAGGCCACTATCGAGCGCGGCGTCGAACTCGACCCCTCGATCGCGGACGCCGTGGCATCGGCCATGAAGGACTGGGCGCTTGCCAAGGGGGCCACCCACTACACGCACTGGTTCCAGCCGCTCACCGGCTCCACCGCCGAGAAGCACGACTCCTTCTTCGGCCCCACGGGCGAGGGAACCTCGATCGCGGAGTTCTCGGGCAAGGAGCTCATCCAGGCCGAGCCCGACGCGTCGTCATTCCCGACCGGCGGCATCCGCGCCACGTTCGAGGCCCGCGGCTACACCGCGTGGGACCCCACGAGCCCGGCCTTCATCCTCGAGAACCCCAACGGCGCCACGCTGTGCATCCCCACGGCGTTCATGTCGTGGACCGGCGAGGCACTCGACAACAAGATCCCGCTGCTGCGGTCGATGGAGGTGCTCAGCACCTCCGCGCTCAAGGCACTTGACCTGTTCGGCGACCACGACTCCCAGCGCGTGTTCACCACGGTCGGCGCCGAGCAGGAGTACTTCCTGATCGACGAGCAGTACTACTACGAGCGTCCCGACCTCATCAACACGGGGCGCACGCTCTTCGGTGCCAAGCCGCCAAAGGGCCACGAGCTCGACGATCACTACTTCGGGTCCATCCCGGAGCGGGTTCTCGCCTGCATGATGGAGGTGGAGCGTGAACTGGCCCGCCTCGGCGTGCCGATCAAGACCCGCCACAACGAAGTGGCACCGGCGCAGTACGAGGTGGCGCCGATCTTCGAAAGCTCGAACGTGGGTGCCGACCACCAGCACCTGGTGATGCAGACGCTGCAGAAGGTGGCGCGCCGATACGGCATGGTGGCCCTGCTGCACGAGAAGCCCTTCGCCGGGGTCAACGGCTCGGGCAAGCACAACAACTGGTCGATGGGCACCGACATGGGCGCCAACCTGCTCGAGCCGGGTGACACCCCGCACGACAATCTGCAGTTCCTGTTCTTCGCCGCGGCCGTCATCCGCGCGGTCGACAAGTACCAGGGTCTGCTGCGAGCAACCGTGGCCACCGCCGGCCAGGACCACCGCCTCGGCGCCAACGAGGCACCGCCGGCGATCATCTCGATCTACCTGGGTCAGGAGATCCAGCGTGTGTTCGAGGCGATCTCCAAGAGCAAGTCGGCCAAGTCGACGCCCCGGTCGTTCCTGGGCCTGGGCACCCCGGTGCTGCCGCACATGCCGCTGCACGCCGGCGACCGCAACCGCACCAGCCCGTTCGCCTTCACCGGCAACAAGTTCGAGTTCCGGGCGCTCGGCTCCAACCAGGAGCTGGGCCTGCCCAATACGGTGCTCAACACGATCGTGGCCGAGTCGATCGACTACATGTCGGGCGAGTTGAAGAAGAAGCTGGCCAAGCGCGGTGCCAAGTTCGAGACCGCCGTGGTTGAGGTGGTGCGCGACGTCTATGTCTCGCACGGCCGCGTGGTGTTTGACGGCGACGGCTACTCCGAGGAGTGGCACAAGGAGGCCGAGAAGCGCGGCCTGCTCAACCTGCGCACCACGCCGGACGCCCTGCCGCAGTTCGTTACGGCAAGCACCGTGCAGGTGTTCAGCAAGTACCACGTGCTCGGCAAGCGTGAGCTGCAGGCGCGGTACGAGGTCTTCGTGGAGCAATACATCACCAAGCTGAACATCGAGGCGGAGACCGCGGCCTCCATGGCGCGCACCCTCATCCTCCCCGCGGCGCTCCGCCACATTGAGCTGTGCGACGACGCCGGTATCGAGGAGCTCACCACCGAGGTGACGGACCTCACGAAGGAGTTCGTCGCGGGCATCAAGGCGCTGGAGAAGGCCAATGCCAGCCACCCGCACGGCACCGCCATCAAGCACGCGGAGTACATGCGCGACAAGGTGCTGCCGGCAATGGAGGCAGTGCGCGCGGTGGCCGACAGGCTCGAGGGCATCGTGGCCGACGACCTGTGGCCGCTGCCGAAGTACCAGGAGATGCTCTTCGTGAAGTAGGGGCCTTCCAAAGAGGCCCGCCGAAGCACGGAACGAAGGCGAGGGGCCGGATCTCAGGTGAACGACCATTCGAAGTGGGAGGAGCCTGGGATCCGGCCCCTCGGCGTTCCCAGTCCCATCTCATCCACGACGACTCCGGTAGGTTCGCCTTATGACACGAGATGAGATCCTGGCGCTCGTCGAGGAGCGCGACATCAAGTTCATCCGCTTCTGGTTCACGGATGTCGTGGGCCAGTTGAAGAGCTTCGCCGTGACGCGCGAAGAACTTCCGAGCGCGATGGAGCAGGGAATGGGCTTCGACGGCTCGTCAATCACCGGCTTCAACGCGATCGAGGAGTCGGACATGATCGCCATGCCCGACCCCGACACCTTTCAGGTGCTGCCCTACCGCCCCGAGGTACAGGGCGTGGCGCGGATGTTCTGCGACATCCAGCTGCCCACGGGTGAGCCCTACGAGGGCGACCCCCGGCAGATCCTGCGCCGCGCGCTGGCCCGCGCGAAGGCCATGGGGTATGACCACTTCAACATCGGGCCCGAGCTGGAGTTCTTCTACTTCAAGGACTCCACGGGAACCGAGCCGCTTGATCGCGGCGGGTACTTCGACCTCACCACGCTCGACGCCGCAAGCGACCTGCGCCGTGAGACGGTGCTGGCCCTCGAGGCCATGGGTATTCACGTGGAGTACTCGCACCACGAGGTGGCGCCCAGCCAGCACGAGATCGACATGCGATACGACGATGCCCTGCGCATGGCCGACAACGTCATGACGTACCGCACCGTGGTGAAGGAGGTGGCGCACCGCAACGGCATCTACGCCACCTTCATGCCCAAGCCCATGGCCGGCGAGAACGGCTCGGGGATGCACACGCACCAGAGCCTCTTCCGCGGTGACAGGAACGCCTTCTTCGATCCCGAGGATGAGTATCTCCTCTCGGCCGACGCCAAGGCGTTCATCGCCGGCCAGCTGCGCCACGCCCGTGAGCTCTCATGCGTTTTCGCGCAGTGGGTCAACAGCTACAAGCGTCTGGTGCCCGGCTACGAGGCCCCGGTGTACATCGCGTGGAGCCGCCGCAACCGGTCGGCGCTGATCCGCGTGCCGATGTACCACGTGGGCAAGGAGAAGGCCACGCGCGCCGAGCTGCGCGCGCCCGACCCCGCCTGCAACCCCTACCTCACCTTCGCCGCCCTGCTGCACGCGGGCCTCGACGGCATCGAGAAGGGCTACGAGCTGCCCGCCCCCATGGAGACCAATCTCTACGAGTTCGGGCCCGAGGAGCGCCTGCGCGCCGGCATCGAGAGCCTGCCCGAGACCCTCGGCGAGGCGATCGAGATCGGCGCGGCCAGCGAGCTGCTGCTGCGCGCCTTCGGCGAGCACACGCACAACCGCTTCGTGGAGATCAAGCGCGCGGAGTGGGAGGAGTACCGGGTGCAGCTCACGCCGTTCGAGATGGAGCGGTACCTGCCCGTCCTCTGATGCTGCTGCCTGCCGACGTCCTGTGGCTGCCCAACTGGGCGGGCCGCATCGTAGCCACCGCCATCGTGCTGCTGGTGGCGCTTGTGCTGCTGGCCATCACACGCTGGACAGAGCGCCGCTACACCGTGCGGCTCACCGCGGGGATCGACCCGGGGCCCGCACGCCAAAGGCGCACCGCCCTCTCGGCCATGGCCACCGGGGTGCGCGGGCTCGTGGTCATCGGCGCCCTCATCGCGCTCATCGCCATCGTCTTTGGCGCCGACTCGCTGGCCACCATCACCGGGTCGGCCGTGGTCGTCGTGGTGCTGGGTTTCGCTGGCCAGCGCCTGCTGGCCGACGTGGTGGCGGGCTTCTTCATCCTCTTCGAGAACCAGTACGCCGTGGGTGACCTGGTGCAGCTCGACCCCACCCTGCCCCCCGGAATCGTCGAGACGCTCAGCCTGCGCTCGACCGTGCTCCGCACCTTCTCGGGCGACCTCATCACCATGGGCAACGCCCAGCTGAAGGCGGCCACGCGCATGAGCCACGCCATGCGCGACATGGAGCTGGTCGCGATGGTGAGCGACGTAGAGCCCGTTAAGCGCGCCGCGACAGATGCCGCCGACCTGGTGGGGCCGGGCGGTATCCGGTTCGGCTCCCCGCCTGTGCTCACCCACGTGGACGACCTGGGCAACGGCGTGCAGCTGGCGCATATCCGGGTGGATGTTCCCCCCGGGTTCGAGTGGATGGCCCACCAGCTGCTGGTGGATCTCCTCCGCGCCCGGTGCGGCGACTCCCTGCTGGGTGACCCGGTGGTGGGCGACAGCCGTCAGGACATGGCCGTCGACTACCAGCGAGCGCTCAAGCCCAGCGGGTCGCCGAAGGCCGGCTCCTAAACCGCGGCGATCACCTCGCGCCACCGCGCCACGCAGGCGTCCCAGGTGCACTCCGCGGCGAAGGCCCGCCCCGAGGCCCCCATGGCCTCACGCTCGACCGGATTGGCGGCGAGTCGCGTGAGCTGGCGCGCATAGGTCTCAGGCCCGGTGTAGAGCAGTCCGCCGCCGCTTCGTGCGGTCTGGCCCGCCACCACGTTGGCGCGCGCCAGGCCGAGCGTCGGCCGTCCAGCCCGCCAGGCCTCGAGCGCCACCAGCGACAGGCTCTCGTACGGCGAGGGAAGCACCACCACCTCGGCGGCGGCCAGGAGATCGGCCCGCTGCTGGTCGCTGATGAAGCCGGTGGTGGTGACCCAGTCGGGAATGCGCATGCCGGGTGCCTCGCGGCCGGCGAGCACGAGGCCGAGTTCGCCACCCGCCGCGCGGTAGTCGGCGTGCGCGCGGATGAGCGCGTCCACGCCCTTGGCCGCGTCGACCCGGCCGAGGTAGAGGGCGAAGCGGGCGGGCAGGGTGCGCTCGCGGCGCGCGCGGGTCCCATCTCCATCAGGCGCAGGGTCGAGCCCCGCCCCCACCACCACACCCGGTGTGTCCCCCACCTCGACGGTGTCCTCCACCAGGCGGCGCTCCTCGGGCGTCATGAACGCCAGCGCGCGCGCCATGCGGATGACACCCCGCGTGAGGGTGAACCGCAGCATGGGCTCCTCATGCGCGAGCGGCACGAGGATCGCCCGGTCACGCACCAGCGGCATGGCCAGCTGCGAGGTGGCGTAGAGGTACGTCCAGCAGGCCACGGCGTCGTATGCCTTTTCGCGCTGCGTGCTGCTGAGGGGTCTGTCCCCTACTTCGCTAAGAGCGCTCAACATGTCACGGGATATCGGGCCCTGTGCCTTCGCCCATTCGGCCTCCAGCGCAGGGTCCCCGGGGTCCAGTCCCAACTGGCGCACGAGGGTGGCCGAGCGGGCCGGGTCGGGCGGATCGACGTGGAACCGGCGTACCACCACGCCGTCGTCCTCGAAGGACCCGGCCGAGTAGTGCGGCGCCCACGACAGGTAGTCGCGCGCGGTGGTGGTGTAGACGGTGACGTCCTCGCCGGCGCGCACCAGGGCGCGGGCGGTATCGCGGCACAGCGCCTCGGCGCCACCCGCCACCTCCGCGCCGTAGCGCTGCACCACGAACGCAATGGACATTCCGCGCCCGGGCGTCAGTCGTCCGCGTCGGGCGGGACGCGCTTCTCGAGGTAGTCGATGCGCGCCTCGAGCCTGCGGATCTCGGCCTGCATACGGTGGCGGTCGGCCTCAAGCTGCGCAAGCAAGTCGGACAGCGCCGGCGTGATGAGCCGTATCACCGCGCGCCTGCTCTCGCCCACCGCCCTCCCCGCCACGCCGTCGCGAGCCGATGGTGCCGGATCGGCAATGCGCAGCGGCGAAAGCGTGGGCTCGCCCGCGGCGTCGCGCAGCTGCGCCAGCAGCACGTCGGGGTCGGGCTCGGTGCTCATGCGGGGCCCTCCATCAGTAGGCGCCGCGCTTGAAGAGCACGGCCGGGATCGTGCGCACGAGGATCACCAGGTCGAGCCAGATCGACCACGTCTCGATGTAATAGAAGTCGAGGCGCACGAGCTCGTCGAACGACAGGTCGGCGCGGCCGCTCACCTGCCACAGGCCGGTCATCCCCGGCAGCACCAGGTACCGCTTGCGGTGCAGGTCGTCGAGCATCAGGTAGTCGCGCTCGGGCAGCGGCCGGGGGCCCACCAGCGACATCTCGCCGCGCAGAACGTTGAACAGCTGCGGCAGCTCATCGATGGAGAACCGGCGCATCACCGCGCCCACGCGGGTGACACGCGGGTCATCGGCGATCTTGAACAGGGCGCCATCGGCCTCGTTGCGGTGCTCGAGCTCGGCCTGCTGCTGATCGGCCCCCACGCGCATGGTGCGGAACTTCAGGCAGTCGAAGGGGTGCTCCTCCACGCCCATGCGACGGTTGCGGTAGATCACCGGGCCGCGGTCCTCGATCCTGATCGCCAGCGCGGCCAGAAGCAGCAGCGGGGACAGCAGAATGATGAGCAGCGAGCCGACCACGATGTCGAAGGTGCGCTTGGCGAAGAAGGCGATTCCGGAGAGCACCGGCGGGCGAAGCTCGAACAGCGGCAGGCCCGGCGCCGGAACGGCGCGGATCGAGTGCGACAGCAGTTGCGCCGTGGTGGGCGCCAGGCGCACGGGAATTCCGCGGCGCCGGCAGATGTCGAGCAGATCGAGGATCGCCTGGTCGCGCCCACCACTTCCCGCGAGGATGACCTCGTCAATGCGCTCGGGGTCGATCATGGCGTCGAGCGCCTGCCCACCGGAAGGCTGAGCGCCAGATGCCCC